>CBDUZK010000108.1:0-6913 GCA_965371675.1 uncultured bacterium
CGGGGACACGATCCGGGATTCGGCGGACCGAATGCCGGTCATGTCCCCGTCCGTGAACAGCTTGACTGGGGTTGGTTGTAGTCTAACATGGCTGTCTTGACCATGACATCCGCCATGCGCGACCGCGGCCGAACCCAGGACCTGCCGGGCGCGGTGCGGGTTGTGCGTGAGTCCGGGCATGTGAGCCGGGTCGAGTTCATGCCGGTCGGAGCCCGGGGCCGGGGTCAAGCCTCGCGGGTGGCGCGGCTGGCCGACCGGGAACCGGGGCAGGTTGAACTGAAGGCTGTGCTCCAGGGGTTGTCGCCGTTCGTCCGGGCCGTCCTGACCGCGTGCAGCCGGATTCCAAAGGGCAAGGTGAAGACCTACGGCGAGCTGGCCCGGGCGGTCGGGAAGCCGGGCGCGGCCCGCGCGGTCGGGCAGGTGATGGCCGGGAACCCGGTGCCGTTGCTGATACCGTGTCACCGCGTGGTGCGGAGCGGCGGCTTTCTCGGAGGCTTCGGCGGCGGCCGCAGATGGAAGGAGTACCTGCTGGCGCGTGAGGGGTGGAGATTCGCGGGGCGCGGCGACAGTCGTCGATTGGCCGGGAAGGTGACCGGTAATGGCTGACATCGAGCGACTGGTGGTCGGGCCGCTCGCGACCAACTGCTACATATTGAAATCGGGTGGGGAATTGATGGTTGTCGATCCGGGCGGCGATGCGGACCGGATTATCGCCCGACTGCGCGAACTGGAAGGAACGGTCCGGTACGTAGTCGACACCCACGCGCACATCGACCATGTGGCCGCCAACCGGCCGGTGCTGGACGCAACCGGCGCGGAGTTGCTGATTCACCGGGATGACGTCGCGATGCTGGCGCAGCCGGACACGAGCCTCGCTTCGATGGTCGGGCTCAGGGTCGAGCCGATGACACCGGCCCGGGACCTGGTTGACGGCGACGAAGTGACGGTGGGAGATGCGACCCTGCGGGTGCTGCATACACCCGGCCATACCCCGGGCGGCATCTGCCTGCTGGCTGACGGGTACGCGTTCACCGGGGATACGCTGTTCGTCGACTCGATCGGGCGGACCGATTTCCCGGGCGGGTCCATCGCCCGGATTCGTGAATCGCTGGCCCTGCTGCGCACGCGGCTCACCGAAGAGACCATGCTCTACCCGGGGCACGGCGAGCCCGGCACGTTCGCGCGGGCGCTGCTCGTCAACCCGTTCCTCGGGGACGAGTGGCCGGCTTGACTATCGTCGGGAAATACCTATCTTGGTGGGCTTACCTAGATTATAGGAGGTCTGATGTCCAAAGTTAGAGTCGGCATTATCGGAGTCGGGAACTGCGCCAGCAGTCTCGTCCAGGGCGTCCATTACTACCGGAATGTGCGTACCGGGGACCAGATTCCGGGTATCATGCACGCCAGCCTCGGCGGCTATTCGGTCCGTGACATCGAGTTCACGGTCGCAATCGACATCGACAAGCGCAAGGTCGGCAAAGACCTGGCCCAGGCGATTTCCATCTATCCGAACAACACCTTCAAGTTTACCGACGTGCCGAAGAGCGGCGTGAAGGTGATCCGGGGCATGACCCACGACGGGCTCGGTTACTACCTGTCGCAGATTATCGAGCCGGCGCCGGGCGCGACCGCCGACATCGTCGGGATACTGAAGAAGACGAAGACCGACGTCGTGGTCAACTACCTGCCGGTGGGCAGCGAAGAGGCGACGAAGTGGTACGTGGAGCAGATATTGAAGGCCGGGTGCGCGTTCGTCAACTGCATCCCGGTGTTCATCGCCTCGCAGAAGTACTGGCACCGCCGGTTCAAGGCCGCGGGCGTGCCGGTTATCGGCGACGACATCAAGTCACAGGTCGGCGCGACAATCCTGCACCGGATGCTGGTGTCCCTGTTCAACGACCGGGGCGTGCGGCTGCTCCGGACGTCCCAGCTCAACGTCGGCGGCAATACGGATTTCATGAACATGCTCGAACGGAGCAGGCTGCATTCCAAGAAGATATCGAAGACCGGGGCGGTCACTTCGCTGCTCCCTTATGATATCGGCGCCGACAACATCCACGTCGGGCCGTCGGACTACGTGCCGTGGCTCAAGGACCGCAAGTGGGCGCACCTGCGACTCGAAGGCCAGACGTTCGGAGACGTCCCGTTGAACATGGAAATCAAGCTCGAGGTGTGGGATTCGCCCAACTCCGCGGGCGTGGTCATCGACGCGGTCAGGTGCGCCAAGCTGGCGCTCGACCACGGGCTCTCCGGCAGCATCGTGGAGCCGTCGAGCTACTTCATGAAGACGCCCCCGATCCAGTTCCCGGACGACGTGTGCCGGGACAAGACCGAGTCGTTCATCCGGCGCTACGGGGCCAGAGGCGGAACGAAGAAGGCCGCGCGGCCGAAGAAGACGGTCAAGCGCGCCGCGAAGAAGACCGCCCGGCCTGCCAGGAAAGCCAAGAAGTAGCGGGGCGGTGCGCGGGGCCCTCCTGACCTTCGAAGGCGTCGAAGGTTCGGGCAAGTCAACCCAGGCGAAGCGGCTGGTCGCGTGGCTCGCAGCCCGCGGGCTTGATGTGCTGTCGTCGTGTGAACCCGGGGGCACCGCAATCGGAGACCAGATTCGTGCGACGCTGCTCGACCCCGCGAACCGGGACATGGACGGCCGCACCGAACTGTTCCTCTATCTCGCCAGCCGCAACCAACTCGTCCGGGAGAAGGTCCTGCCCGCAATCGAGCGGGGCCGGGTCGTGGTGCTGGACCGGTACGCGGAGTCGTCGGTCGCCTACCAGGGCGGGGGACGGGAGCTCGGGTTCCAGGTCGTGTCCCGGCTGAACAAGATTGCGACCGCGGCCCTGCGGCCCGACCTGACCATCCTGGTGGACGTGCCGGTCGAGGTCGGGCGCAGCCGCAAGAACGGCGCGAACCTTGACAGGATGGAGCGTGAGCGGGTAGACTTTCATGAGCGGGTCAGGGAGAGCTACCTCCGGCTGGCGCGCCGGGCACCGAAGCGCGTCCGGCTGGTCGACGGCACCCTGCCCGTGGACAAGCTTGAAATGGAAATACGTTGTCTCGTTGAAGAGGTATTGACTCGGAAGGGAATCCTGTCTTGAAGAAAAGACGTGTAGCGATTGTCGTATCGGTTGCGCTGGCACTGGTTGTCGGCGGGCTGTTCGGACGGCTCTGGGCCCAGCGGACCGCGACCCTCGGCCAGAGCCTGCAGTTGTTCAGCCGGGTGGTGGGCCTGGTCCTCACCAACTACGTCGAGGCCGTCAAGCCCGGTGAACTGATCGACGCGGCAATCGAAGGGATGCTCCAGTCGCTCGACCCCCATACGAACTACCTGGACGAGGATGATTTCAACGAGATGAAGGTGCGGACCGAGGCCCAGTTCGGCGGCGTCGGCATCCATATCAGTATCGTCGAGGACCGGCTGACGGTCATTTCCCCGATTGAAGGCACGCCGGCGGAGCGGGCCGGGATTCGCGGCGGGGACCGCATCGCCGAAATCGAAGGGGAATCGACCGAAGGGTTCACGACCATGGATGCCGTGCACGTGCTGCGCGGCGAACCGGGCACCGACGTCAACATCGGCATCGACCGGCCCGGCGTCAGCGACCTGATTCCAATCACCATCACGCGGGCAATCATCAACATCAAGGCGGTGCCGTACGCGGGCATGGTGACAGACGACATCGGTTACGTCCGGCTGGCCGATTTCTCGAAGGTGGCCAGCAGCGAGTTGCGCGAGGCGCTGGATTCGCTGTTCGCGGTCGGAGCGACCCGGCTGGTCTTCGACCTGCGCTCGAACGGCGGCGGCCTGTTGAGAGAAGGGCGGGAGGTGACCGACCTGTTCCTGCCCGCGGACCGCGTCATCGTCCGGACCGAAGGCCGGGTTCCCCAGAGCCGGCGCGAGTACGTGTCCGAGACCCCGGGCTTCCACGGACAGTTCCCGATGGTGGTGCTGGTCGACCGGGGGAGCGCTTCCGCGGCCGAAATCGTGGCCGGGGCAATCCAGGACTGGGAGCGCGGCGTCATCCTCGGTGATACGACATTCGGCAAGGGGTCGGTCCAGACGATTCACCAGCTAGGACCGAAGACCGCGGTCAAGGTCACGACCGCGTACTGGTACACACCGAGCGGTCGCTGTATCAACCGCCCGCGCAACAGCGACGGTGAGTTTGAGAACGACTCCACGGCCGAGCGCGAGAAGTACAAGACTCTCGGTTCCCTGGCCCGGACCGTCTACGGCGGCGGGGCAATCGTCCCGGATATCTGGCTCGGCTACGAGGAGCGCAACGAACTCGGGCTGCAGGTCAGGCGGGACGCCTACTTCGACTTCGCGGTGGACTACAACAACTCCCATCCCGGTCTGACCATGGAGTTCGTTGCCGATGACGCGGTGCTCGACCAGTTCCGTCGATACCTGCGTGACGTGAAAGAGGTCGAGTTCGAGGACGCGGAGTTCGATTCCAGCCGGAGCCTCTTCGTCGGCCAGCTCGAACGGGAAGTCGCCGGCAAGCTGATGGGCCTGCGCGGCGAATACCAGATGCGGCTCCGCCGCGACGTCCACGTTGACCGCGCGGTCGAGTTGCTCACCGCGGCCGGCTCCAGCGAGGAGTTGCTGCGCGGGCTCGACTAGGAGCCTGCGTGGTCCCCGGTCGGCCTGCGGCAATCCGGGTCCGGTTGTGTCCCATCCTACCCGGCAGGGCGGCGGTCCGTGCCTGAACTCCCTGAAGTAGAGACCATCCGGCGCGAGCTGGAGCCGATGCTGCTTCGGCGCCGCATCCGGTCGGTCGTGGTTGAGCGTCCGGATATCGTCGGCTATCCCGGTCCGGAGGAGTTCGGCAGGCGGGCCATCGGGCGCAGGGTCGAAGGCCTCGGCCGGCGCGGCAAGTACCTGGTTATCCAACTCGACCGTCATCTCGACATGGTCTTCCACATGCGGCTCAGCGGACACATCCAGGTCCGCGGGCCGGGTGAGCCACCCCCGTATGAGCGGGTGCGAATCGGGTTGAGCGGGAAGCGCGTGTTGTCGTTCGTGGAGCCGCGAGCCCTCGGCCGGGTCTGGCTGGTGGACCGGGCCGATTACCCGGACGCGCTGCGCGGGATGCAGCGCATGGGACCGGAGCCGACAAGCCCGGAGTTCAACTCGCGCTGGCTGGGCGGCAAGCTCGCCGGCCGCAAGGCCTTGGTCAAGAACCTGCTGCTCGACCAGCGAATCTGCTGCGGGGCCGGGAACATCTACACGGACGAGGCCCTGTTTCGGGCCAGGGTGGGGCCGACCCGGGCGGGCGGCAGCCTGACCGAAGCCGAGATTGCCAGCCTCGCGCGAAGCATGAAGCATGTCATTCGGGCTGCAATCCGGCACTGCGGGACCACGCTCGGTGACGGCCGGTATCGGCGCCCGGGGACCCAGGTCGGGTCCAACCAGAAATACCTCAAGGTCCACGCCCGCGAAGGCGCGGACTGTCCCCGGCCCGGGTGTGGGGGCACGGTCCAGCGAATCCGAATCGGCAACCGCAGCAGCTACTTCTGCCCGCAATGCCAGACATGAGAGGTCAACAGTGAGGAACTCCACACTCGGAATCATCTGCCACGGTGGCGCGGGCGTTGTCGAAGACAAAGAAGCGGCGGCCCAGGGCCTGGCCACGGCAATCGAAGCCGGGTATAAGCTTCTCCGCCAGAGCGCCGACGCGCTTGAGGCGGTCGTCGAGGCAATCCGTATCCTTGAAGACAACCCGGTATTCAACTGCGGCACCGGCTCGATGCTTACCTCGGCCGGCCGCGCGGAGATGGACGCCGCGGTGATGACCCAGACCGGTGAATTCGGCGCGGTCGCCGGTATCAGCGCGGTACGCAACCCGGTGCTGGTCGCCCGGCGCGTGATGGGCGACACCGATCACCTGCTGCTGGCCGGTGGAGGCGCGGTCGAGTTTGCCCGCAAGTCCGGGTTCGAGGAGTATGACGTGATGACGGAGCGGTCGCGCGAGCGGCTGGAGCGATTGTCGAAAGAAGGTGAGTCCGCGGGGCCGGACCTGACCGCGGCCCGAGAGCCGGGTACGGTCGGCGCAGTGGCAATCGACCGGCACGGCCGGCTCGCGGCAGCGGCGTCGAGCGGCGGCGCGACCGGGCGCCTGGCCGGCCGGGTCGGGGACGCGGCGCTGATGGGCGCGGGTGTGTTCGCCGGGCCGAGTGGCGCGGTGTCGTGTGCCGGTCACGCGGAGGCGGTCATGCGGTTGATGCTCGCCCGGGACATCGTGGACCGGATGAAGACAATGCCGGCTTCCGTGGCGACCACGCTCGGTGTGGCCGAGGCGCGGCGGCGCAAGCTGATGGTCGGCGTGGTCGGGTTCGATGCGCGGGCCGGAGTGTGCTTCGGGCACACGACCCCGGACATGCCGTACGGGTACATGGTCGCGGACCGGCTGTTCATGTCCAAAGAGGAGAAACGCAGGCGGCCGGGTCTGATGAGATGATGCATACCGCGACCGGGGATACGATCCGGGAACCGGGGACACGATCCGGGATTCGGAGGACCGAATACCGGTCATGTCCCCGTGGGCGCCGGAGGACCGGATGCCGGTCATGTCCCGGTTGGCGTTGGGTCCTGCTGCTGCTTGCGGTGTTCGTGGTGCCGGTCGCGCAGGCCCAGTATTACTACTACGGTAAGAACAAGGTCCAGACCCGGGACTACCGGTTCCAGACCCTGGAGACCGAGCACTTCGCAATCCTGTTCTACCCGGGTGGTGAAGCGCCGGCCGAGTTCGCGGCCCGGGCGGCCGAGGAGTACTACGCGCAACTGGCGAAGGACCTCGGGTTCCAGCTCGACAGCCGGGTGCCGCTGATTATCTACCTGTCGCCCGGGCAGTTCAGCGAGACCAACGTCATCATGAACATCATCGAGGAGGGCGTGGGCGGGTTCTCGGAG
>CBDUZK010000109.1:0-6715 GCA_965371675.1 uncultured bacterium
TGCGGCAAGTCCGCATGCTGGTCTACATGTTGGCGGCGGGCTATGTGGTAGTCTGCGGCGTGCTTCCTTTTCTTGCCACCCGGGTGGTCTCCGGGTTCATGACCAAGACTCTCATGACTCCGAATGGAGCTGTCAATCTGAACGTGTTCGCCGCTCATGTTGGCGCCTTGGCCGTCGTCTTAGTTGGGACCATTCTGGATGTCAGGAAGACCCTGGTCAAGTTGTTTCTTGCCGCGGCAGTTGCCGTGCTTCTTGCCGCTCTGTTGTTCAGCAAGTCACGTGGGGCTTGGCTGGGAGTTGGCTTTGCCTTTCTCTATGTTGTCGTGCGGGCCCGTTCATTCGGGCTCCTCCTGCTCACGGCAGCCGTTGCTGCCGGTTTGTACTCATCGAGTGTATTGCGTGTCGGGGTCTCGGCGCGCGTCGAGGCAACAACTGCACAGGACCCTTCGCTGTGGGGAAGACTGGTGTTGTGGAAGTACGCCTGGATTGTCTTCAAGGACAACTGGGTGTTCGGTGTCGGGATGCAGAACTTCCGGTTTGTCAAACACCTCTATGGGTTTCCGTTGCCTAAGCTTGTTGCATGGTTCTATAACGCGCACAACCTCTTTCTGGAGGTGCTTGTCGACTTGGGCGTGGTTGGCTTCGTAAGTTTCGTCTGTCTGAAGGCCGGCGTCTTCTTCCGCCTTGACAAGGTCGGACGGAAACCGGCGGCCACCGGCAGGGGACTCGCGTTAGGTCTGAACGCCGGAATTGTGGTCTATGCCGTACACGGTCTCTTCGATTGCGTCATCTGGCAGCACGGAGCCTTCATGTTGCTTGGAGTCCTACTGGGGTTGGCGATCAGTGTACACCGACTGACGTCTTTGATGCCAGAGTCAGAGACGCGGTGCCGGTAGCTTGCCGAGGATACTGCGGCCTGCCAGTCCGGTGGCTATTTCGTAGATCTCTCGTGCGGCTCTGTTCCATGAGAAACGCTGTGCGCGGATTGGCCCCAGCCTGCCAAGACTGACCGCTAGGGCAGTGTTGTCGAGCAGCATCTGCATCTTCGCGGCGATGTCCCTCACCGAGAAGGGGTTGAAGTACACCGCTGCTTCTCCTGCTACCTCCGGCAGGCTGGAGGAGTGACTGCAGGCAACAGGAGCTCCGTGGGCCAGAGCTTCGAGAACGGGCAAGCCGAAGCCCTCATAGGTTGAAGGATACACAAACAGACTGCATTCTCGATACAGGTTGGAAAGTCGTTCGTCAGCCACGTCATGAAGGAAGACGACGCGGTCCTCCACAGCGTGTTTCCTGGCGGCATCGCCACTGACGGCGACATGTTTCGGATCGCCGCTGCCAACGAGAACCAGCTTGAGGTCATTGGCTGGCTTGAGTTGAGCGAAGGCGGCGACCAGTCGCGACACATTCTTGTGGGGTGGGTGTCCGCCAACATAGAGCACGAAGGGATGCAGTTGCTGTGTCAGGATACTCTTTGGATCGACAGGCGTAAGCCCAGCGCCTGGTGGTACTCTGTGGATCCGTTCAGGAGAAACGAGGTGGAGACGCACGAGGTCTCTTCTGGTATTGTTCGAGTCACAGAGAACAGCGTCTGCCCAGCGCAATGTCTGCAGACCCAACCAGAAAGCAGCCTTCACCTTGGCATTGTGGAGCCGGGGAGTGAGGAGCGGTGTCAGATCATGTACAACTGCCATGGCGGGGAGGTTGGTTGCGATTGGTAGAACCGGAGTGGTGGACAGGAGGACGTCGTAGGCGCCGGAACAGCGTGCCCGCAGGGCAGTTGCGGACCAGAGAACCTGATGGACATACCTGCGTACAAAGCCAGGGATTCTGATTGTTCTGCAGTTGTCACCGAATATCTCGGGGTCGGGGGTCAGCACGGTCAGGTCGCATAACTGGGACAGCGCGGGCACGAGTTGATTCAGATACCGGGTGATTCCGACCGAAACCTTGGTGTTGAACGCAGCGTTCAGCAGAAGCTTCACAAGAGATGCTACTTCCGTTCCAGACTCGCGCAAGTCCGGCATTCCGGTGGAGAAACCGTATGTCAGTTCTATCTCACCCAGTCCCAGTAGCAGGTGACTTGGATCCCTGTGCAGATGAGTACTGCGGAGTTCCCGCGCACCGATGTGTCCATCGTTCGTCCTTCCGACGTGCCATCCAGAACGTGGGCGAGTTTGACACTCAGATGTCGCGAGGCTAGTATAGGACAGTGTTGAGTTCTACAGTCTGCACCATGGTCGTGTGGTGCCAATGTGAGTTGAACTGCCCCTTCGGGCCTTCCATGGAGGGTTCGTTGACTGTCCCGGTGGCGAGTTTGTTCTTCGGGGCATCCGATCGTACCGCGGGATGTGAGGATACATGAAGCGCTTTGCCCTTACGTGTCTGGTTGTTCTCGCAGTAAACGCGACAGCCCACGGCGATATCGTCCTGTCAGAAGGCAGACTTTCCGTGGATCTGCTCGCATGGGTGAACTCGCGCTGGAAGCAGACTGAGGAGAATGGGTACATCAAGCGCAGTTTCGATTTCTACCGTCTTGGGGCCTTTGTGGGAGTGACCGGACGGCTGGATTCGGTAGTCTCGATGCGCGTGCTGTTTGATGCTGGCTGGGCACAATCTGCACTGGACCTCTATGTCGACTTTCGCTGGCCGAACGGAGTCGGGTTACGTGCGGGGCAGTTCCGGCTGCCGGTCGGCTTCGAGGCCTTGACGGAGCTTGATGAATTGAAGTTCATAGAGTACTCTTTCGTCAAGAGACGATGGAAGCCTTGGGATCCCCGGGACGTCGGATTGATGCTTAGCCATGACAGCCGGTTTTTCGAGTTGGTGGGTGCAGTTGTGAATGGCAACGGAAGGAGGAATCCGTTTCAGGACGACAACAACTGGAAGGACGTTGCGGGCAGATTGGTGTTGAGACCCTTGGCCCGGTATGGTCTGACCTTCGCCGGGCGTTCCTACTATGGCAGAATGGGTGAGGATGAGGTGCCTTTCCGGAACGTGGCAGGGGAGGTGCTGTTCTGCAGAGGTGCCTTCGCGGCTGCGGCTGAGGTGCAGCATGCTCTCCAGGGCAGCATGGAGAGGAACTCGTTCTACATTCAGGCAACGTACGAGATCCTTGGGTTGCTGGAGCCGGCGGCGAGATTCCATATGGAGTTCCGGCCTGATGACAAGTTCGATTTCGGCGTAACAGGCGGACTTAGCCTCCGGATGTCGGGCGGCCGTCTGAGAGTGATGTTGAACTACGACTACTGGGAGAGGAGGAGGGCGTTGTCTTCAGATGACATAGCTGAGCAGAAGTTGCTGCTTCAGCTTCAAGCTCGGATCTGAGGCTGAGGTAAGTTCCGTGTTCGCCTCCGCTTCCCTTGTCTGTTGCTGACGTTCAATCCGGGCGTGCCGTCGGGCTGCGGCTCGACCAAGTCTGACCTCGACGTAGCTGCAGCGGCCTAGCTTGAGTCCAGTGTGCTCGGCAATCCCGAGAGACTCGGATCGCTGTGGAACAGATACAGCAGTTCTTCGGCCGTCCGCCGCCATGTAAACAGTCGGGCGCGCAGCAGACCTTTCTTGCGCATCTGGCTTCTGAGCGTTTCGTTTTCAACAAGCTCTGACATTTCCGCTATCAGCGATTCAACTGAAGCTGGGTCGAAGTAGGCCGCGGCATCACCTCCGACTTCTGGCAGGCTTGAGCAGTTGCTGGCCAAGACGGGCGTTCCGCACGCCATTGCTTGCAGGACAGGTAGGCCAAAGCCCTCGTACAACGAAGGCATCACTAGGAACTCGGCACCGCAGTAGAGCGCAACTAGGTCTTCGGTTGGAACGTACTCCATGAAACGGACCCGGTCCTGCAGGTTCAGTCGTTTCACCTGCTCGAAGATGACGTTGTACTTCCAGCCTTTTCGTCCTGCAACCACCAAGTTCAGATCTGTCTCCAGCCGTGCGAGAGCCCGGAGCAGCAGAGGGTAGTTCTTTCTCGGTTCCAACGTCCCGACAGAGAGCACGTAGCTGCCGGAGATGCCTATCGCCTGTAGCTTCCCTTCTGTCAGTTCAGCCGATAGGGGTCGGAACGTGTCCTCAACACCTTCGTGGGTTACCGTGATTCGCGATTCCTCGACCTTTAGTTTGTTCCCTAGATCCCGTCCTGTTTCTTCGGACACGACGGCAATCGCGTCGGCCCGGCGGACTGACTTTCGGAAGTAGAGCCTGTGTACGAGTGCGTTGTAGCGAGCCATCGATTCGGGATGAAGCACCCACACGATGTCGTGCACGGTGAGTACGGTGCGGACGGAATCATCCAGACCCAGTGGCAGCACATGAGCGGGTCCCCAGAATACATCAAGATGGTCCTGTCCGGCTAGCTTCCTACCCTGTGTCTGGAGCCAGATGGCACCGGGCAGATGTGAGTTGCCGATTCGCAGGTGCATGTTCTGTCCGGAGGGTGGCACGATTAGAGGACCGGAGGCGTAGAGATAGAAGGAATGCTCAGTGGCGATTCGGGTGAACTCCCCAAGGATTTGGGTAAGATACCAGCCCACGCCGGTCAGCGTCTTGCGCAGAGTCCCGGCATCAACGCCGATTCTCAATGTCGTGCGGTTCCTTCTGTTGCCATTGAGGCTGCGTGTATCACACCGTCAGCTTTCGCTGGCCGGCCTTTTCTTTGATGTTGATCGCAGCCATCACAAGCCAGTTGATGAAAAAGGGGTATCTTTGGTGGTAGTGCTTGCGGTAGAAGATGCGCATGGAGTCGAAGAAGGCGTGGTAGGCGCGTTCGCGTTCGGCTTCCGAGGACTGCGAGGATCCGGTGGTTGGTGCTTTTATGCCGGACGCCATGCCTTTGAGGTGAGTTAGGGAGACCGCCGGATTGTACATGATTCTCCAGCCAGCCTGCTTGATCCTCATTGCCCAGTCCACATCCTCCGCGTATAGAAAGAACTGCTCGTCGAGCAGGCCGATGGTTTCGACCACAGGTCGTCGGACCATGAAGAAACAGCCACTCGGGGCGTCGATTTCGTGTGGGATACTTGAGTCCTTGAAGGTCAGATGGTACCGGCCGAAGAGCCGGGATCCGGGGAAGATTTTCTCCAGACCTGCGTAGTACGAGAACGACGCCCAGGGATCAGGAAAGCCACGGTGGCAGGCAGGGTCAAGAGCACCGTCACCGAGGACTACACGGCAGGTTGCGGCACCGACTTCGGGCCTGGCAGCCATGAATTCGACCATCGCGGGCAGGGTTCCTTCTGGAACTCTGGTATCGGGGTTAAGCAGGAGAACATATTCACCTCGAGATTCCCGGATGCCGACGTTGTTGCCGACCGCAAAGCCGCGGTTCTCGGTGCAGGCAATGATGTGAATCCAGGGAAACTCACCTTGGAGAGCGTCGGGTGAGAAGCCTGGCGTTCCGTTGTCAACCAGGATGGTCTCGATGAAACCGCTCTGCTGGTCTGGCACCAGCGATTCGAGACAGGGGGTCACTATATCGACAGGCCCGTAGTTCAGTATCACTACCGAAAGCCGTGCCATCACGAAACCCGTTCGGCCGCGTCCTGAAAGACACTGACCATTTCCTGCGCAGCTTTCTGCCAACTGAAGCGCTTAGCGTTCGCCAGGCCTTTTGTTTGGAGTTCGGCGCGCAGTGCTGAATCCTCAAGGACCCGCTGCATTGCGTCCGCAATCTCTTTCTGTCGGGTCGGGTCGACAAGCAGTGCGGCGTCGCCCAGCACTTCGGGCAGCGATGCGGCCTTTGAGGAAACAACCGGGGTGCCGCAGGCCATTGCCTCGACAGGCGGCAGGCCGAAACCTTCGTACAGCGAGGGGAAGACGAATACTTCGGCCATGCTGTAGACCACCGGCAGGTCGTCGGGATCAACGAAGTCGGTTAGTACTATGGCGTTTCCCAGTGATTGAGCGAGCCGGTAGATGTCCCTGTTTTTCCAGCCATAGGCTCTGCCACCCCCGAGTACTAGTCTGGGTGTGTCGCGCCGCCTGCTCTTCAGTTCGGCATAGGCTCCAATCACCCTCTCCATGTTTTTCTTCGGTTCCGGCACTCCGAGAGAGAAGATAAACTTCGAGGGAAGGTCGTATCGTTGTCTGACACGGGATATGCGTGCCGGGTCGTCAATCACCCGGAACTGCGCACCAACGCCGTTATGGACGACCCTGACTTTGGATTCCGGGACATGGAGGACGCTGATCAACTCGGCCTTTGTGAACGCCGAGACAGCGACCACGATCTCTGCTTGCCGTACTGCGTGGGTGATTGCCCAACGGAAGTAGCGTGTCTTGGCCGCCGGGTAGAAGTGAGGCAGGGTCAGCATACCGACGTCGTGAATAGTGACTACTTGAGGGGACTTTCGGAACCTGGGCAGGGAATTGTGGCATCCCCAGAGCAGGTCGGCGTGCTGACCTGCGGCGACATGAGGGAGCCGGACTTGCTCCCATATGATCCGCAACGGACGGGGACCGGCAACCGGGTCGAGAGTGATACGTTCGGGCGGAAGCGCCAGCGGTCTGAAGTTCTCGATGGCCCGCAGGGTCATGTAGCATACGTAGTGGTTCTTCGGTTCGGCCAGAACCAGATTCTGGAGCAGACCAGCGACGTACGTCCCGACGCCATGATTCAGCGACCGTACGGCAGTTGCGTCGACGGCGATACGCATTGGTGGATCAGCGATGGAGTTGTGCCCGGCAGCCGTTGCTGCGGTTCGGCGTTGCTTTGTCGAACACT
>CBDUZK010000110.1:0-6674 GCA_965371675.1 uncultured bacterium
TCGCCAGCGTGAATATGATCTTCCGGCGAAGATCCGGAATCTTGAAAATGTTGGGGACGCTGCCGATCAAGCGACTACCTCGACCTTGCCGCCCGCCTTCTCGATCTTCTCAACGGCGGACTTGCTGAACGCGTGCACACTCACGGTCATCGCCCGGCCGGGATCTCCGTGCCCCAGCACCTTGACCAGGCGGCCCTTGCGCACGAGTCGTCGTTCCCGAAGTAGATCCACGGTCACCTCGCTCACGTCCAAGTCGGCCAGGCGACCAACGTTGACCACTTCGTACTCCACCCGGTTCGGGTTGCTGAATCCACGCTTCTTGATCCGCCGGTAGAACGGCATCTGCCCGCCTTCGAACCGGGCGTCGAATTCCGACGCGGAGTGCTGACCGGCACCCTTGTTGCCTCGGCCTGCGGTCTTGCCCCGGCCTGAACCGGGACCTTGACCGAGCCGACGCCGACGCTTGCGCGCGCCCGGGTCCGGCTTCAACTGTCCGAGTTTCACAGCTCCTCCACGGTCACAAGGTGCCTGACCTTGTAGATCATGCCGCGGGCAACCGGGTCGTCCTTGTGGACGCGGACCGCGCCGATTCGGCGCAGCCCGAGCGCCCGCGCCGTCTTCTTGGTGTTCGGCTTCTGGTCAATCAGGCTCCGGGTGAGCCTAACCTTCAATTGTTTCATCGCGCTTCGCCTTCTCGACAAGATGGTGAATCGGTTTGTTGCGCGCTGCCGCCACCTGGTCAATCGTGCGCAGCTTCTGCAGAGCGACGATTGTGGCCCGGGCCGTGTTGTACGGGTTACGCGAACCGAGCGACTTGCTCAGAGCGTCGCGCAATCCGGCCGCCTCAAGGACCGCGCGCACCTGCGGACAGGCGATCAGGCCGGTCCCTTCGGACGCCGGCCTGACGAGCACACGGCTCGCCACGTACTTGCCCCGGGTATCGTGCGGAATCGTCCGGCCCTTGATTGACACCTTCACCATATCCTTGCGTGCCCGGGCGGTTGCCTTGCGCACAGCCACGGCGACTTCCTTCGACTTCCCGTGACCGAGCCCGACCTGCCCCCGTCCGTCGCCGACCACGACCGCTGCCGAGAGTTTCATCTGCTTGCCGCCCTTCACCGCCTTGGCGACGCGCTTGATGTTGATCACGCGCTCGATCAGTTCTTCTTCGGGCAGGCCCGTGTTTCTCTCGGGATCGTTCCTCAAAAGTCCAACCCTCCTTTGCGCGCAGCCTCGGCTACCGCCTTGACCCGGCCATGATACCGGAAGCCGGCGCGGTCGAACGCGACCTTGTTGATTCCCAGCGTTTTCGCTCGCGCCGCAATCTGGCGACCGACCTCGCTGGAAGCCTCCATCGGCTTGAGTTTCTTCTCGCGGACGGCCGGCGTCAGGGTGGAAACACCGGCGAGGACCCGCTCGCGCGTGTCGTCAACGAGTTGGGCAAAGATGCCCTTGTTGCTTCGATGAACGCACAGCCGCGGCCGCTCGGGCGTCCCGGATACACGGTGCCGGATGTGCTGATGGCGCCGTTTTCGGCGGTTTCTAATCATTCCGGCAATACTATTGAGAAAAACTTCATTGTCAAGAATGCCTCGTCTCAACCAGCGCATTCGCCAGAATCCGGAACACCAGCTCGTCATAGGATATGCCGACCGCTTCGGCTTCCGCCGGCACGTCGGACATGTCGGTCAGCCCGGGCAGCGTGTTGATCTCAAGCACGTAGGGCCGCCGGCTGTCCTTGATGATCAGGTCGATGCGCGAGAATCCCCGGCAGCCAATCAGCCGGTGGACCTTCAGCGCCAACTCCTTGACCCTCTTCTCGACCCGCCGGTCAACCCGGGCCGGGATTATGAACTCGGTCTCGCCCCGGGTGTACTTCGCTTCATAGTCGTAGAACTGCCGACGCCTGGGAACCAGCTCCAGGATCGGCAGCACGTCGGCGCCGAGAATGCCGACCGTCGCAATCATCCCGGGTATGAACGCCTCAATGATGAAATCGCCGAACCCGCGCTGCACGCGATGGCAGCGGTCCGCAGCACCGCGATGCCCCTCGATCAGTTCGATGCCGACGCTCGACCCCTCGGCTCGCGGCTTGACCATCATCGGGTAGCCGAACTTCTCCTCGGCAGTCGCCAGGAGCGGCCCGATCTCGTCGTCCTCGCCGACCGCCACGAAATCCGGCGTCGGGATGCCGGCCTGCTTGAACAGCATCTTGCTGATCAGCTTGTCGATGCCGACCGCAGACGCGATCACGCCGGAACCCGTGTACGGAATCCCCTGCAGGTCGAGGAAGCCCTGGATCGAGCCGTCCTCACCCGGACGGCCGTGCAGGATGATGAACGCGATGTCGATCTTCGCCCGTTTGATCTGGGCCGCGAAGTCACGGCTGATGTCGATGCCGACCGCGTGGAACTTCTGGCTCTTGAGCGAATCGAGCACTCGCTGCCCCGAAAGCAGCGACACCTCGCGCTCGCTCGACCAACCACCCATCAGCACTCCAATCCGGCGCTTGCGCAGCCGACGGACGATATCGCTCCTGCTCATAAGCCTCCCGTACTCAGCATCTTCGGCTCGTAACTACTACCACTTGCCGGTCTTCAGGTATTCATCAATCGAGTTGGCCGCGGTCCGACCCGCGCCCATCGCGAGAATAACGGTCGCCGCACCGGTCACGATGTCGCCGCCCGCGAACACACCGTGCTTGCTGGTCCGGCCGGTCTCCGGGTCCGCGACAATCGTGTCGCGCTTGCTGACCTCAAGCCCGGGCGTCGTCTGTGGAATCAACGGATTCGGGCTGTTCCCGATTGCGACCACCACCGTATCGACCGGAATCCGGAACTCACTGCCCTTGATCGCTACCGGTCGACGCCGACCGCTGGCATCCGGCTCACCCAGCTCCATCCGCAGGCATTCCAGCTCGGTCACCCAGCCGTCCGCGTTCGCGATGTAGCGGACCGGGTTCGTCAGGAACTCGAACTGCAGGCCTTCCTGTTCGGCGTGATGAATCTCGGCTGCCCGGGCCGGCATTTCCTGGTGGGAACGCCGGTAGATAATCATCGACTTCTCGGCCCCGAGCCGGAGCGCGGTCCGGGCCGAATCCATCGCGACGTTGCCACCGCCGATGGTGGCGACCCGCTTGCCCCGGACAATCGGGGTGTCGTACTCCGGGAACAGGTACGCCTTCATCAGGTTCGAACGGGTCAGGTACTCGTTCGCCGAGTAGATGCCGAGCGAGTTCTCGCCCGGCAGACCCATGAACCACGGACGCCCGGCCCCGGTGCCGATGAACACCGCGTCGAACTCCTCAAGCAACTCGTCCACGGTCTTCGTCATACCGACCACGAAATTGGTCACCAGCTTCGCGCCCATCTCCTGGATGAAGTCCACCTCGCGCTTGACGATGCTCTTCGGCAGGCGGAACTCCGGGATGCCGTAGGCAAGTACGCCGCCCGGTGCGTGCAGCGCCTCGAACACGGTCACCTCGTGGCCGAACTTGATGCAGTCCCCGGCCACGGTCAGCCCGGCCGGCCCGGCGCCGACCACCGCGACCTTCTTCCCGGTCAAGGGCAGCTTCTCACACATCACGCACTCGGTCTGCTCGGCCTCCCAGTCGGCGATGAACCGTTCGAGATTGCCGACCGCCACCGGCTCCATCTTCTTCGCCAGGACGCACACGCCCTCGCACTGGGTCTCCTGCGGACAGACGCGGCCACAGATGGCGGGCAGCACGTTCTTCTTCTTCATCACCGTGGCCGCTTCCCACAGGTTACCCTCGGCGATGTGCTTGATGAAACCCGGGATGTCGATCTGGACCGGGCACCCCGGCACGCAGCTCGGTTTCTTGCACTGCAGGCAACGCGCGGCCTCGGCTTTCGCCTCCTCCAGCGAGTAGCCGTGGGGCACCTCGTCGAAGTTGCGTGCGCGGACCTTCGGGTCCTGCTCGCGCATCGGGACTTTGGTCGGGCTGGGCTTAGGCATCCTTGGCCTCCTCGTGCCGGCCGCAACAGCCGCCTTGTTCCTGCTCGAACAACTCAAGCGACTGCTTCTCCTCGGGCAGGTACACCTTCAGCCGGGTCATCAACTCGTCGAAATCCACCTGGTGCCCGTCGAACTCGGGCCCATCAACGCACGCCAGCTTCATCTCGCCGCCGACCGTGCAGCGACAGACGCCGCACATCCCGGTCGCGTCGACCATGATCGGGTTCAGACTCACGACGGTCGATATCCTGTGCGGTTCGGTCACCTTTGACACCATCTTCATCATGATTACCGGTCCGACCGCGAGCACCCGGTCCAGCTTCTCGCCGCGGTCGATCAGCTTCTGCAGCGCGTCGGTGACAAAGCCCTTCTCACCGTAGCTGCCGTCGTCGGTAGTCAGGATCATCTCGTCCGAAACCGCCCTCATCTCGTCTTCCATCACGACCAGTTCCCTGTTCCGGAACCCGAGAATCGAAATGACCTTGTTGCCGGCCTGTCTCAGCGCCCGGGCGAGCGGGTACACCTCGGGCGTCCCGACGCCGCCCGCGACGCAGACGACCGTACCGAACTTCTCGATCTCGGACGCCCGGCCGAGTGGCCCGATGAAATCGAGGATCGAATCACCCACCTCAAGCGTGCCGAGCAGCCTGGTCGACTTGCCCACTTCCATGAAGACAATCACGATGACGCCGTCGTCCGGCCGCATGTCGGCGATAGTCAGCGGAATCCGCTCCCCGGTCTCGTTCACGCGCAGGACGACGAACTGCCCGGCCCGGGCCTTGCGGGCCACGTCCGGGGCGTCGACCTCAAACCGCGTAATCCCCGGAACCAGCACTTCCTTCTTCAGTATCTTGGTCAGAACTCCTCCTCAGTTCGTGGCCCGGACATCGGACCGCCGGACACGGTGAACCTGCGGATTCCGTTGCGGGCGGGGAGGCATGACCGCCCCGCCCGCAATAGAAAGTATCGCTAGACGACGCCCTGGTCGAGCATCGCGTCGGCAACCTTCACGAACCCGGCAATGTTCGCGCCGTCCACGTAGTTCACCCAGTCGCCGTCCCTACCGTAGGTAACGCACTGCTCGTGGATCGCCTTCATGATACCCTGCAGTCGCTGGTCGACTTCCTCGCGGGTCCAGGCGAGCCGCAGGCTGTTCTGCGACATCTCGAGACCGGAAACCGAGACACCGCCGGCGTTGGCCGCCTTGCCCGGTCCGTAGAGAATCTTCGCCTCGAGATACCGCTCGACCGCACCGGGGACCGAGGGCATGTTGGCGCCTTCACTCACGACATAGACGCCGTTCTTCAACAGGTTCTCGGCATCCTTGATATTGATCTCATTCTGGGTCGCGCTCGGGAACGCGCAGTCGGCCTTGTGGTCCCACAGCGGGTTGTGGTCCAGGTCCCGGTCAGCCGGTGTGTAGAGCACGCCCGGGAACTTGTCGGCGTACTCCTTGATCCGGCCGCGCTTCACGTTCTTCAGTTCCATCACGAATGCAAGCTTCTCGCCGTCGATGCCGGCCTCGTCGTAGACGTGGCCGGACGAGTCGGACAGCGTGACCGCCCGGGCACCGAGCTGGGTCAGCTTCTCGACCGCATACTGGGCCACATTGCCCGCACCGGAAACCAGGCAGTGCTTGCCTTCGAGCGTCTCGCTCCTGGTCGCCAGCATCTCCTGCGCGAAGTACACCGCGCCGTACCCGGTCGCCTCGGGCCGAATCAGGCTGCCGCCCCACTTCAGACCCTTGCCGGTCAGCACGCCGGTGAACTCGTTCCGCAGGCGCTTGTACTGGCCGAACATGTACCCGATCTCACGGCCACCGACGCCGATGTCGCCGGCCGGGACGTCGGTGTTCGGTCCGATGTGACGGGACAACTCGGTCATGAAGCTCTGGCAGAAATGCATCACTTCGTTATCGGACTTGCCCTTCGGGTCGAAGTTCGAGCCACCCTTACCCCCGCCCATCGGCAGGGTCGTAAGCCCGTTCTTGAACACCTGCTCGAACGCGAGGAACTTCAGCAGGCCGAGGTACACGGTCGGGTGGAAACGCAGACCGCCCTTGTACGGACCGATTGCCGAGTTCATCTCGACCCGGAAACCACGATTGACCTGGATCTCGCCCTTGTCGTCAACCCAGGGCACGCGGAACATGATTACCCGCTCAGGCTCGCAGATGCGCTCGAGAATCTTGGCCTTCTTGTACTTCGGGTGCTTGTCGATGTAGGGCAACAGGGACGTCGCTACTTCCTCGACCGCCTGGTGGAACTCGGCCTCAGCCGGGTTCTTCGCTCTGATGCCTTCCATGAAGGCCTTGACTGCATCTGACATCAATCCTCCTTTGGGGGTAACCTGATTGTGACCGGGACAATGTCTTCCTCCACGACTTCAGCCCCTCGCAAGGCGAGAATTATAGCCGCGAGTCGGGAAGGGTCAACCGGTCAGTTCGGGGACAGGGACATAGCCCCGTCCCGATTGGCCCGAGCCCAGGTGGGAACTCGGACAGCGAATCCGCGAGCGGGCGCTCAGGCGGGCTGGACCCGGTCGGTCCAGTACCGGTCGTCGTCGAAGTACGACGTAAACCGGTGCACCCAGCGCCGCACCCGGCCGAGAATCACCCGCACTTCATTCGGTCTCAAATCGAACTCGGTCGCCAGTTCACCGCAGCTCTCACGGTCGAGCAGCCGCTTGAACACGCA
>CBDUZK010000111.1:0-6655 GCA_965371675.1 uncultured bacterium
AAGGCGCTGGGATACTACACGCAGGCGCTGAAGGTGACCGAGGACATTGGGGCCAGGCGGGAACAGGCGGGCGTGCTCGGCAATATCGGGCTCATCTGGCAGACGAAGGGCGAGTTGGACAAGGCGCTGGAGTACCAGGAGCAGGCGCTGAAGATTGACCGGGAGATTGGGCACCGGCAGTGGGAAGCGCAGAACCTCGGCAATATCGGGATTATCTACCAGAACAAGGGCGAGTTGGACAAGGCGCTGGAGTACCACACGCAGGCGGTGAAGGTGTTCGAGGACATCGGGGCCAGGCGGGAACAGGCGAGCGTGTTCGGCAATATCGGCAATATCTACCAGCTTCGGGGCGAGTTGGACGAAGCGCTGGAGTACCAGGAGAAGGCGCTGAAGATTGACCGGGACATCGGGAATCGGCAGGGAGAAGCCGCGGAACTCGGCAATATCGGGACCGTGCATGGCCTTAAGGGCGAGTTGGACAAGGCGTTGGAGTGCAACCAGAAGGCGATGGTGGTCAACCGTGAGATAGGCAACAAGCTGGACGAGGCGCGGAACCTCGGCAATATCGGGAATATCTACCAGCTTCGGGGCGAGTTGGGCAAGGCGCTGGAGTATCAGGAGCAGGCGCTGAAGGTGACCGAGGAAATCGGGGCCAAGCGGGAGCAGGCGAGCGTGCTCGGCAATATCGGGAACATCTACCAGCTTCGGGGCGAGTTGGACAGAGCGCTGGAGTACCAGGAGCAGGCGTTGAAGATCGATCGGAAGATTGAGAACCGGCAAGGCGCGGCCAGCGCCTTGCTCAACATTGGTAGTGTCTTCATCGACAAGATGGATTGGGAGCAGGCCATCGCCTGCTACGTGCCGTCCTTGATGGAGTTTCTGGCAATGGGGATTGCGGATGGGCCGGGGCAGTGTCTGGCGGGATTGCGTACGTGCTATCGGGCGATGAAGGAAGCGGCGGCGCGGTTCGTTGAGCTGTGCGTGAAGGCCGGGATGCCGGAGGACGACGCGAAGGAGTTGGTGGAGATGATTGAGCAGGCGGAGGCGCAGCAGCCGGAGGAGTAGCAGACCGCGGTTGCGGCCGGGTTGCCCGGGTTCGTCGTCTGTGGTATACTGTTGTTCTACAAGGAGGGATACCTGATGATTGCAGCAGTCTCCAGTACCCAGCCCGTGACCCAGCCCGTGACCCGGGAGGAGACCTCGACCGTGTCCGGCCCGGTGTCCCCAGGGATGGGGACCGGGAGCATGTTCCCTTTCAGTCCGCCCAACACCCGCCCCGTCCCGTCCCGAGACGCGGTCCCCGATGCCGAAGGAGACGCCGGCGCTGACACGTGCCCGGACGGTCGCGCGATGCCCGGAGAAGTGCCCGCCGGGGCGTCGGCCCAGGGCACGAACGGGATCACGGAAGGGGTCACCCCCAGGGTGATACCCGGGTATACGGGGGGTAGAGGGGGGTACGGTCCGGATTTCGCCGGTCCGTCGGAGTCGCAAGTCGCCCACCGGCCGGGGTTTGGGTCCGAAGCAGAGGCGTATGAATGGTTGAGTGTAACATGGCGGACAGTGACAGGGGCGCGTTGCAGGATACCGGTCGGGTTGAGCTATGGTCGGAGGGTGCTGGCAATCATCGGCCGGGATAGTTCCGCGGACCCGGACCGGGCGATGGCCAGGGCGATTGTCGCGGGCGTGCCGATGGTGCGGTCCGGGATTGCGGTGGAGACCGTGGTAAGGATGCTGGCCCGGTGCCGGGCGAAGGCGGTGCCGGGTACGTCGGCCCGGGCGCTTGCGCGGCTGCGGAAGGTCGCGCGGGAGTACCTGTTGCCGCTGTGGCGGGAGTCGGAGTGGGGAATGCGGTAGCGGGCTGGAGTGAACCACGGATGAACACCGAGGAGAAGAGTGAGGATGGAGGAGGGTTTGACCGGGCGGGGTTGGTGTGTAGAATCTACGGCTTGAGGGCCGATGTGATGTCGGCCTGATTCGTTCGGCGCAATCTCAGTTAGCCAAAAGGAGGACCTGTGAGAAGAGCGGTGTTGTTGTTGGTAGCGGTGCTGCTGGGCACCGGGTTCGGGCTGGTCGGCCCGAAGCTGGAGCAGCAGTTGGATGCCGCGGGAACCGATCAGTTGGTACCGGTCATTATCGCGCTGCATGAGCAGTTCGATGCCGGGCAGTTGGTGCAATTGGTGGACGGGATGCCGAAGCGGGAGCGGCAGGCCGAGGTGGCCCGCATCTTGTCCGGGTTCAGCGCGCGGGAGCAGGCCGGGCTGCTGGCGTGGCTGGGCAGCCTTGAGGCCGCGGGCCGGGTGCAGGGCGTCGGGTCGCTGTGGCTGGTGAACGCGGCGTTCTGTTCCGCGACCCCGGACGTCATCCGGGATATCGAGAAGCGGGCCGATGTGTGGTACGTGGACGCGGACGTGAAGTACGTGCCTGACCTGCTGCCCGCGGCGTCGGTTGCGGACGTGACCGATAATAGCGATGAGATTGACTGGGGCGTGTCGAAGGTGAACGCGCCCGCGGTGTGGGCCCTCGGTTACACGGGCGCCGGGATTGTGGTCGGTGATATCGATACCGGGTGTAACTACAATCACCTGGACCTGGCCGACCATATGTGGACCGACGCGAATTACCCGAACCACGGCTGGGATTTCCTGAGTGATGACAATGACCCGATGGATACGAGCGGGCACGGGACCCACACGTGCGGGACCGTGGCGAGCGACGGGACCGCGGGGAGCCAGTGCGGCGTGGCACCGGACGCGCAGATAATGTCGTGCCGGGTGCGGACCGTGGCCGATTCGCTGGCCGAGACCCAGGTGTGGGAGGCGATGCAGTTCGTGGTGTCGCCGCCGCTGTCGCCGACGAACGGCGGGGATATCATCACGATGTCGCTGGGCTGGCGCAATTCCTGGGACCCGATGCGGAAGCTGTGGCGCGACGGGTGCACGAACGTCGGCGCGGCCGGCGTTGTGATGATTGTGGCCGCGGGTAACGAGCGGTCGAGTGCAATTCCGTATTCGTGCCGGACTCCGGGCGACGTGCCGCCGCCGTGGTGGAACCCGGAGAACATCGGCGTCGGCTCGCTGTCGAACGTGATTTCGGTCGGCGCGACCGATGCGAGCGACGACTACGCGAGTTTTTCGAGCAAGGGCCCGGTCGAGTGGGGCACGGTTGTCGGGTACGCGGACTACCCGCACCCGCCGGGCCTGACCCGGCCGGACGTGGCCGCGCCGGGCGTCTCGCTGAAGTCCTGCCGGCACAACTCGAACACCACCTACACGACGATGTCGGGCACGTCGATGGCGACCCCGACGACCGCGGGCGTGGCCGCGTTGATGCTGTCGAAGAATCCGAACCTGTCGCCCGCGACGATTGACTCGATTCTCGAAATCACCGCGGTGGACCGGGGACCGACCGGCAAGGACATGGACTACGGCGCGGGCCGGATCGACGCGCTGGCAGCGGTGAACCACATCGGCGCGTCAGGTGGGCCGCCGGCGCTGATGCTGCATTCGGTGACCGTGTTCGACCCGGGCGGCAACAACAACGGCCGCGTTGACCCGGGCGAGACCGCGGAGCTGGAGATGCAGTTGAACAATACCGGTGGGGCCGCGTGCAACAACACGGTCGGGACCCTGGCGTCGGGCCACGCGCAGTTGACCGTGACCGATGCGAACGGGACCTGGGGCAACATCCCGGCCGGCGGGAACGCGAATAATTCCGGGGACCGATTCGAGGTGCAGGCGAGCTCCGGGATTCCGCCGGGCACGACGGTGCGTTGTACCCTGCACGTGAGCGGCGACAGCGCGGACTACACGAATACGTTCGTGTTCAGCCTGGTGGTCGGCCAGCCGCTGATGCCGGGTTCGGCGCTGATGGACCACGATACCGGCTACTGCAGGCTGACCGTGAGCTGCTTCGGCCCGATCGGGTACGACCTGCCGCCGGCGGACGCGGGCAGCGGGTTCCAGTATCCGAAGGGCGCGGCGAGCGCGCTGTTCTATTCGAGCTTTGCAGTCGGCCAGAGCCCGACGTACGTGGCGGACCGGCACTTCTCAAGCCCGGCGAGCGGCACCCCGAACACGGACCTCGAGATTGTCGACAGCCTGCGTCCGTACGTGGACCCGGTGGCCGACCAGGTGTTCCGGGGTGCGTTCGACGACGGCGGCCACCCGTCGCCGGTCGGCATCGAAGTCGACCAGTACAGTTACCAGTGCGCGGCCCCGGGGTACGATGACTTCGTCGCAATCCAGTACGTAATCAAGAACACCAGCGGGTCGACGATCAACGGTCTGTACGCGGGCGTGTTCGCAGACTTCGACATCGGGACATCGAACACGAACACGTGCACCAGCGACGAGACGCGGCGGTTCACCTACATGCGCCAGGCGTCGAGCGCGAACCCGACCGTGGGCGTGAAAATCCTGTCGCCGAGTTCGTTCGCGAACCTGACCGCGATTGACCACGAGCGCTACGTGTACCCGGATTCGTGCATGACCGACGGGCAGAAGTTCCGTTTGCTGGACGGTACCATCCAGCAGCGGAACTCGAACCGGTCCTATGACTGGTCGGTCGTGACTTCGGTCGGACCGTTCGACCTCGGGCCGCGGGGCGCGTACCCGGTCTGGTTCGCGTTTGTCGGCGGGTCGAGCGAGAGCAACGCGCTGGTGAACGCGGACAGCGCCCAGGCGTGGTTCAACAGTCAAGTCGGCGTGCTTGAAGGCCCGGGTCGGTTCCAGGCCGCGCAACTGCTCGACGTCAGCCCGAACCCGTTCGCGGACCGGGCGGTAATCCGCTACCAGTTGCGCCAGGCGGGCCAGGTCCGGATCAACGTGGTCGACATCACGGGTCGGACTGTGGATGAGATCCGCGACCGGGAAGAGCCGGCCGGACGCGGCGAGGCGGTGTGGCAGCCGCGCCACCTCGCAGACGGCGTCTACTTCATCCGGGTCCAGACCCCGGACGATATCAGGGTCGCCCGCGTGCTGCTAGCCAGGTAGGAGCCGGATTCAGATCCAACCGGGGGTGCTTTGCACCCCCGGTTTTCCGCCCGTCTGTGCTTGACAATAGCATACCGGGACGGTAATCTATCCGCGATGACCATAACCACCCGGGCCAGGTACTCTTTGCGGGCGCTGATTGACATCGCCCGACACCAGGAATCGGGTCCGGTGCGGGCCGTGGACATCGCTGAGCGGCAGCAGGTGTCCAAGGGCTATCTTGAGCGGATCCTCAACCAGCTCGTGGAAGCGGGACTGGTCGAATCGCGCAAGGGTCCGGGCGGCGGGTTCCTGCTGGCCCGGCCGGCGGACCGGATCGACGGGCGCGACATATTCAGGGCCAGCGGCGAGGAGCTGCTGACCGCACCCTGCGTATGCGATTCGTGCGAGCGCGACTGTCCGCTCTACGACGATTGCCCGGCCCGCGATGTGTGGTCCGGGTTGCGCGACGTGACCGACGCCTACCTGGCGCGGCGCAACCTCGCGGAGTTTGTCAGTGTGGGATTCCGGGCGGGGGACAAAAGACAAAACGGATTGCGCCCCCTTTGGTCTTCTGACGGCTCATACCGAGCCGGCGGACCGACTGTTTCCTGCCCGGAATCCTCCTGACTGTCTGCTTGATTCCCGCCTGAACTCCCTTAGCATTTCGGTATCGTGATTGGCTGGCGTGAGTTCCTGATCCTGGACGTGTTCGCCCGCGAGCGGTTCTGCGGCAACCAGCTTGCGGTGTTCCTCCATGCCGCGGGTCTCACCACGGACGAGATGCAGGACTTGGCCCGCGAGATGCACTTCAGCGAGACGACGTTCATCCTCAGTGACAAGCCGACCGAGCGCGGTTTCCCAGTTCGGATATTCACACCCGCGTGCGAGGTGCCGTTCGCTGGACACCCGACTCTGGGCACCGCGTACGTGCTATGGGACCGGTTCCTCGGCCGGCAGGGTACAGAGGTTACGCTCGACCTCGCGGTCGGCAGCGTCGGGGTGGAGATTACGGATAAGGGCGAGCGACTGGTGATGACCCAAGTGCCACCTGAGTTCGGCGACCAGGTGTCGGCCGCGCAGGCGGCCCGCGTGCTCGGGCTTGAGCCCGGGGACATCGACGACCGGTTTCCGTGCATGGAGGTTTCGACCGGGCTGTGGTTCCTGGTCGTGCCGGTGAAACACCTCGGGTCAATGCAGGGCATCAAGGTGAACCGGGCCGCGTACGACGAGTTGACCGTGACCCTGCGGGCGAAAGCAGTGCTGGCGTTCTGCCCGGAGACGGTCGCGGATGAGTGCGACCTGCACGTGCGGGTGTTCTGTGATTTCTATGACGTGCCCGAAGACCCGGCGACTGGCAGCGCGAACGGCTGCCTGTGCGCGTGGCTGGTGAAGCACGTGTACTTCGGGCGCGCGGACGTGCGGGTGCAGACCGAGCAGGGGATTGAGATTAACCGGCCCTCCCGGTTGCACCTCGCCGGCAGCGAGACCGATGGCAGGATTACGGTGCGGGTCGGCGGGCGGGTGGTACCGGTCGGGAGCGGCTTCATTGAGTAGCAGACTTCGGGAGGAATCGTGACGAGATTCGGCGAGGCGGCCACGCTGCCGTAGTCGTGCCCGGTCAGCAGTCCGTCTTTCCTCAGAATTGGATCTGCCCGAAATGTCAAGTCGGGCTGTTGGATTCA
>CBDUZK010000112.1:0-6424 GCA_965371675.1 uncultured bacterium
CTCATCCGCACCGGCGGGGACCAGCGCATCTCCAACTACCTGCTCTGGCAACTCGCCTACGCCGAAATCTACGTCACCGACGCGCTCTGGCCCGACTTCCACCGCGCCGAACTGGTTGAAGCGGTCGAGGAATTCGGCCGGCGCCAGCGCCGGTTCGGACACATCTAGGAAACCGACATGATTGGACGCATCCTGATTGGAGCCGTACTCGTAACCACGATATCCCTGGTCGTGATGTTCGCCCCGACATCGGTCCTGGCCGTGATCACGGCGGCCTGGGTCGTGCTCGCCACGCTCGAATTCCTGCGCCTGCTCCGCCGGGCCGACATCCGCCTCAATCCCTGGCTCCTCGTCACACTCAACGTATCCGTCGTCACGGCCGCATGGCTCGGCTGGCTGCCCGCGTACCTGGCCGCGCCAATCGGGGTCGCCCTGCTCTCGGTGCTCTGGATCCGCCCGATAGTCCCCCGCACCCCGGTCTACGGCACGTTCACGCTCATCTACCTCGGCTTCCTCCCCGCGCATCTCATCCTGCTCCGCGGACTCGTCGCCGACGCCGGCCTCTCCCCATGGCTCATCATGTTCCCCCTGCTCATCACCTGGATCGGTGACACCGCCGCGTACGCAATCGGCCGACTCATCGGCCGGCACAAACTCGCGCCCCAGGTCAGCCCGGGCAAGACCTGGGAAGGATTCATCGCCGGGGTCGCCTGCTCCAGCCTGTTCGCCGCCCTGTTCCTCTCCCGCTTCGCCCCGCTCGCCGCGCGCCCGTGGTACTACCTCGCCATCGTCGGAATCGGGCTCGGCACCCTCTCGCAGATCGGCGACCTGTTCGAGTCCGTCTTCAAGCGCGCGGTCGGAATCAAAGACAGCTCCGGGGCGCTCGGTCAGCACGGCGGCTTCCTCGACCGGGTCGACAGCCTGCTCTTCACAATCCCGGCTTGGTACTACCTGCTCCTGCTCTACGTCCGATGAAACTGACCGACCCGGTAATCGGCGGCGGGCCGCGGGTCCGGGCCGACTACATCGCGCACGACTCCTTCGGGGTCAAAGGACTCTGCACCCGCGTCATCACCCCGGACCTGACCCTGACAATCGACCCCGGCGCGTCGCTCGAAGCCCGCTCCTTCCCCCTGCCCGAACCGGAACGACGCCGGCTCCTGAACGAACACCTCGCCGCCTGCCGCGACTCCTGCTCCGACTCCCGGGTCCTCGTCATATCGCACTACCACCTCGACCACTTCCTCGCCGGCCGCGACACCGAAGCCTACGGCGACAGAGTACTGTTCCTCAAATCCACCGCCGACCTGCCCCCGAAACAGGTCAGCCGGGCCGACAAACTCCTCCGGTCGATTGACGGCCTGCCTGCGGAGACCATCACGGCCGACGGCCGCGAGTTCAAATTCGGCCGGACCCGGGTCAGCTTCTCGGCCCCGGTCTGGCACGGCACCGAAAACGCGGACCCCGGCACGGTCATCATGACCACGGTCCGCCGCGGCAAAGAAGCGGTCCTCATCACCTCGGACGTCTGCGGCCCCACCGAACGCGCCACCACCGACCTCATCTGCGAATCCAAAGCCCACACGGTCATCCTCGACGGCTACCCCACCTACCACCTCGGGCAATTCGCCACCGACCACGACCTCGTCCGCAGCATCATCAATGTCTGCCGCATCCTCTCCGTGCGCGAGCTCAAGACCCTGGTCATCGACCACCACATGGCCCGCGACTACCGCTACCCCGCCTTCTTCCGCCTCGCCTACGCCAAGGCGAAACGACTCGGCCGCGCCTTCGGCACCGCTGCCGAACTCCTCGGGCGGACCAGCGCGGTCCTGCGCGGATACCAGGACTTCGGCCCCACCAAATGGCACCACTGGTTCCCGCTCGAACGCGACGACGCCCGCGCCGTCCTCGAACGCGCGGTCACAGCCGGCCGCGTCGACAAAGACTGGCTCACCGACTTCGACCGCTGGGTCGACTGACACCCCGCGCCCGGTCAGGACTGAAGACCGGGGATGAAGGAATCCCAAACCCCGCTCCGTCATTGCGAGGAGCGTAGCGACGTGGCAATCTCATCTCCCCTCTGCTGGTAGCGCTGTCCCATTTCAGCGCGCAGCCGTTTGGTGTCTACGGTCCGGGGTTGGGTGCGGCTCAATCAGGTATGACCCTGAGGCGCAGTGACACTACGAATCTCCTGCGAAGCCCGCGCCCGGCTCCGGACTGCCTTTTCGGGTGGGGATGCGGCCAGCGTCCCTCGGCTCCTCCGCGAGAGCCAAGATCAGGGGCCTGACCCCAACCCCTCGAACTTGACGACCCCGAGTATCATACTACCCTAGTAGGAAATGATCAGAAGCAACCCTGGCCGGAACGACCCGTGCCCCTGTGGTAGTGGCAAGAAATACAAGAAGTGCTGCATGCGCGAGGACATGCTCGGTACAGACCCCGAATCCGGCTCCGGAATCGAGGCGTTGCGGGAAGCTTTCTCGCCATACGTTCAGTCCGACATGGTCGCGGCTCTCGGAGGACTCCAAGTCCATCCCGCGAACCACCGGCACACGCTCCGGCTGGAGCTTGCCGCGTTGGCTGCGAGCGCGACGAAGCAGGACGGGGACCGGAAACCTCGAGCTGAGGAAATCGAGCGCATGCTGCGCGTGCATCTTCCACTGGCTGGCGAGTGCGGCCAGATGCAGGACCCACCTGAGGGACTTTTCACCGAGAGCATCTCTTTCTTCGGAGGCAACTATGTTGTCTATCCTGGAGACATCGATCACGCCAGTTCCATTCTACAGGCTCACCTAGACAGCATGTTTCGATCGGGCAGCCACGCGGTAGAAGAACTCAGGAGGAACGTCACTCTGCCGATACTCGCTCTGCTCGTGCTCAGTAACGAGGTAGCGCGACGGTTGGGGCACACGCGATACATGGATGATACTGAAGCGTGGACCCGAGACATTGTGATCCCACCAGAAAAAGCACTCGCACAACTACGCAGGGCCGTGAGATTCGCTCACGCAGAACTGGAGGCTCTACTCGAACGGCACAAGTTGGACCCATCACACCTGTCGCCGTTCGTAACCCAAGGTGGTGAACTGGATATCCGCGGTGCGAATCCATACAGGAACCCTCTATTCCTCACCCCCGTAGTCCAGATGGCCGACACTCTAGTACTGGCGCTGCCTGGCAGCGTCATGCTGGCCATCCGGCACCTGATCTGGGTAGTCGCTTGCCGAATGGGTGCACGTGCCAAGATGGAAGCAGCGTACTGCGACTTCCAGTGGCTGAAGACCAAGGAACACCTCCGGCTGATGATGTACTCAGAAGTCAGATTGGACTTGCCGGACTGGAAACGTCCTCCGCCGGTCAGAGAAGGGGTCTTCCGGATAGACACTGACAAGCTTGCTCACGTCATCCTCGTTACCGATGATGCCGTCAACTACAACGAAAGCGACCCATTTGCGGCAGGGGACCTGTCGCACCTCATCAATCCAGTAGATGCCAGACGTGATGCCTTGATCGAGGACCTAGCGGACAAACTTGGAGAAAAATGCCAAGAGGTCTTTGCCGTAACAGTGGTCGGCGGGATTGGGCGATTCACTGGTTTTGGGTCCAATCACCAAACGAAGGCCTCACGAGAACTGTTCGTCTCCGCGCCCGACTTAGAGCTCTTCGCTGGACTGAGGGAGTGCGATCCTCTTGCCCTCTGGAAATTCGCCGGCGCACTAGACAACCAGCAAACTGGCACCACGATAGGGTACCTTGCGGTCGCTGATGCCTTCGCCGTGTACCGCAAGCACCACCACTCTTTCTATCTGAGTGACGATAGACATCCGGACTACGTGAGCGTCCTACCAGAGTACAGACGTCCACTTCGGGTCAAAGTGGCTCAGATGGCCGATATCCACTCAGTCGACTGGAAGACACTCGACAACCCCCAGAAGGTCTGTCGGCTGCACGATGATGGGAAAACGCCAATCTACGTTCCTCTGTACGGCCTCCGCCGTTCTCCATTGAGGCTCGTCGAGGAATACGCACAACCCATTTGGATCTACCCGAGTGAGGGACAGAAGGAAGCACCCTACGAGATGATGGATGTCTACCTCCCAATGTCCGACCTGTTGGCATACTGGACCTGGCAGCTAACACCGGGCCTTCGAGTCCACCTAGAGCCACTCGGGCCCCGGCCGGTTCACGTGGTATTCGCCTTCGAGGACCCCCTGGCCTGGCTGGAACTCAATCCGGCGCGGCCGTCGGAAGAACACCCGCCGAGCATCCCAACGGAATCCCGAGAGCGACGCATCAAACTTGCACTTCCCAAGCAACTGCAGACCTGTTTCAACAGGCCAGATAACTCAGGTGACAGAATAGTCGTCGGTGCTGTGATGAAAGCGCTTGGAGACGTGTTGGCGGCGGCTGGTCACACGAACACGCTGGACCACGCAACGCGGAGTCATCTCCTCGACCGCTACGCGCCGTTGGGCATAAAGCGCATGTTTTCCGTCCTGCATGGCGGACAGGACGCTGCGATAGACCAGCGCGGCTTGGTTCCGACAAGGAACGTCCAAGAGCATGATTATCAGCACTGCTTTGACGGGCTCGTGGCGGAGCTCGGAGCTAGAGCTCCACGGGAAGGGCCTGTTGAGGACAAGAAGCGCAGCAGCCAGCTCTGCAACGATGTCGTTGACGTCCAGCTGAAGCGCCTACGAGCCAAGCTTTCCGTCTTCGCGTGGCGACCCTTGCTTGAGCGGCTGATCGCGAACAACGAAGCAATCCAGCATTGGCGTTTCGTCACCAAGTCCACCCTGCCCGCGCGCGTTGCGTGTTTCGGCGGTGCAAGCATCCAAGCTGCAAAAGTCGCTGACGAAAGGAACAGTACCAACCAAACTGCGCTGGCAACCAGGATTCTGATTGAGATCGTGGCCGCTGAGCCTCCGTCTGGTGAGAAGGAAGTCAGCATAGATGACTTCGACCAACTCCTTGCTCTTGCTAGTCATCTTTTCTACTGGGGTTCGTTGAGTGACATGATTCACTTCGAGGTCACCAACATCAGACTGAGCGTCTTGCCATCAGGCAGGATAGGCCGTCGAGATGACAAGGCCCACGAGGGCTTCGTAAGTATGTTCCCGGAGGCAAAGGTCTTGGAGAGCATCCAGTCTGAAATCGATAGCTACCCTGACCGGTTCGAACCACCTGTGCAACCGGGACCCATAGAATCGGTGCCCAGGGAGTACCGAAACGCGTTTAAGGCCGAGTTCGGCGTAACCGCGCAGCAATACAGAGAGGGTTGCACCCTCCTGATGGAGACTGGGCTTGAGTCAGAACAGAGAGCGCCATCTATGAGACTCGCCGAACTGAAGAATGTCATGAACAAGAAACTGGCTTGGGGCCGGGGCGATTTCGACCGGTTCCTTGTTGAGTTCTCACTCAAGCCCAGAGACAGATGGGAGTCGGTACCAGAGGGGTTCGAGAGACGTGACATCTACCCGTGGCTGTACAAGAGACGTCTATCCTACATGCTGAAGCCGATCATCATCGGACCTGGCACAAATCCCACGGTTTTCTGGGGGCCTCGTCAGATACAGGAGTCGGGAAGATACCTCATAGGGCTTGTCGCTCAAGGCAGATTCGAGGGCAGCACGGCCGAGATGGGAACGTACAAAGCCAAACGGAACGACGAAACCGGCAGCGAGTTCCTCCGTGAGGTTCAGCGGTGGCTCGAAGCCCACACCAACTGGCGAGTCGTACCCCGTGTGCCAATCAGGCCCGGCGAACCCCTCGCAGCATCAGATGACTTGGGTGACGTGGACCTGCTCGTTATCGACGAGACAGAAGGGCGGGTGTTCTCCATTGAGTGCAAGAGCGTTTCCTATGGACGGAATCCGCGTGAGATCGTACAGGAACTGACTCATCTTCTCGGCAGAGAAAAAAGAGACGGATGGGTTCGGAAGCATCAGGAGCGGAACGCATGGCTGAACTCCAACGTCAACGCTGTAGTCAGTACGTTCCGACTTACCTTTGACCCCGGGAGAATACACTCCTTGTTCCTAACATCGGTTGAGATACCGACCACTTTCATTAGGGAAATGCCTCTGCCGTTCCTTTCGTTCACGCGCCTCAAACGGGAAGGCGCTGAGCTACTGGACAGCGTAGTCTCTCAGTGAAGGCACCTGGGAAACAGGTGGACAGTGGAAGACAGGGGGGCACAATACCCATCTTCGCCCGCCGCAATCCGCTCACCGCTTGCCGTCTGCCGCAGGGACCGCGCTCTCCGTTCCCAAAACTCCTACCCTCCGGCCGCCAAGAACGTATCCCCACCCATGACCCGGCTCGGGTCCCCGGGGGATGCGCCGGAAGGGTTCCCGGAAGACTCCCGGCAGGAATCCCGGCTTGTCTCCCGGCAGAGGTCCGGGCTGGATACGGTCCGGTA
>CBDUZK010000113.1:0-6421 GCA_965371675.1 uncultured bacterium
ACCTCACACCCGAACCGCATCGGGGCAAGCGCAACGAGCCGGCGCTGGTGGAGTTCACGGTTCGCCGACTGGCGGAACTGATTGGCACCACGCCGCGCGAGGCCGCCGACTTGACGCGCGAGAACGCGCGCCGCTGCTTCCGTATCCGGGACTAGGCCGGCATGATGCCGGTCCGGCCGCGCAAGTCCCTCGGCCAGGCATTCCTCGTCCACCAACCGACCGCGGCGGCGCTGGTGAATGCGCTTGCGTTGCGGTCCGGGGATACGGTCGTGGAGATCGGGCCGGGCAAGGGCGTGTTGACGCGCCGGCTGGTCGCACGGGCGGGTCGGGTGGTGGCGGTTGAGATTGACCGTCGGCTGGTCGAGTACCTGGACGAGAAGCTGGGCGGGAATGAGAACCTTGAGCTGGTTCATGCCGATTTCCTGAAGTGGGGCCAGGTACCGACCGGGCCGTTCAAGGTCATCGGCAACCTGCCCTACAACGTGTCATCCCAGGTCCTGTTCCGCCTGCTCGATGACATCCCGGGATGGACGACCGCGGTGCTGACGACCCAGCGTGAGTTTGCCCGGCGCGTGCTCGGAGGCCCGGGTTCCAAGGTGTACGGTGCGCTCAGTGTGTTCTGCGAGTTCCTCTGCGCGCGGGCGAAGCTGTTCGACATACCGGCGACACGGTTTCGGCCTCGACCGAAAGTGGTGTCAACGTCGTTTCGGCTGGAGCGCCGGCCGCAACCGTTGTTCGAGGTCGAGGATGAGGCGTTCTTTCGGAGCGTTGTCCGGTCGGGGTTCCGTCAGCGCCGCAAGATGCTGGTGAACAACCTGGCTGCGGAGTTCGGATTGCCAAGGGAGCAGCTTCTCGCCGTGTTGCAGTCGAGCGGTATCGAGGCTCGGGCCCGGGCCGAGGCGGTGGATATCCACCAGTTTCGATTGCTGGCAGAGCGATTGGCCGGCGCTGTGAATCAGTTGGGCGAGCGACCGGCTGCGACAAGCAGTTCCCGGTAGTAATCAAGCGTGCGCCGGCCGATGACCGGCCAGGCGTAGGTGCGGGCCCGAGCCCGGCCGCTGGCTACCAGCCGGTCGCGCAGTTCGCGGTCGGTCAGCACACGGATGATGGCGGCGGCCAGGGCGGTCGAGTCGTGCGGCGGGACCAGCAGTCCGTCCCGGTCCCTGCGGACGGTTTCGTCGTAGCCCGGGATGTCGGTCGCGACGACCGGCGCGTCCGCGGCCATGGCTTCGAGCAGTACTATCCCCAGGGTTTCGCCACCGAGTGTCGGCGAGCAGTAGACGTCGCAGCCGGCGTAGTAGCGAGGCAGGTCGGCCCGGCTTGCCCGACCCGGGAAGTCGACCGCGCGGGCGATACCGAGACGTTCAACGAGGGCGTGTGCTTCCCGCTCCTCGGGTCCTTTGCCGACGACGGTGAGCCGGGACGTGGGCAGGCGCTGCAGTATGTCCGGCATCGCCCGGAGCAGAACCGTGATGCCCTTGCGACCGTCGAGCCGGCCCAGGAAGAGGATGGTCGGGCCTGCGGGCCGCGGGTCAGGCAGCGGGGGTAGGTCGGGTCGGAACCGGCCTAGGTCAACGCCGCAGGGTATGATGCGGTGGTCGCCGGGGACGTAGGCGGCGAATGCCGCCCGGGCCCGGTTTGAGATTGGAACGAGGCCGTGGATTCTCGCGAGTTGTCGGCGGAACAGTTTCTGAAAAGTCCCGCCCCCGCGGCGACTGATGCGGAAGCCGGCGGTGAGAAAGGACACGAGGTTGATGCTGTGGCTGTAGCGAAGTGCCCAGTAGGATAGCTCGGGCCAGAACATGCCGTGACAGTGTACGATGTCGAACTCCCGTTCGTCCAGGAAGCGCTTCACCTGGCCGGCCATGCGCAGCCCGACCGGGAGCGTCGCGTAGGACCGGTTCATCGGCACGAGTACGATTCGACCGATCCGGGTTACGGGAACCGGTTCGGTGGAGTCGTCGTGGGCGCGCGCGAACTTGCTGGTCAGGACTTCGACGTCCTGGCCGAGTTCGGCGAGTGTGCGCGCCAGGTGGGAGACGTGCTCGCTGACACCGGACGGGTAGGGGTGATAGGCGGATGAGACCAGGCAGATGCGAAGCGGGCGGCTAATCGAGCACCTCCCGGTAGACTGCTTCGACGCGTGCGGCCACGGATGGCCAGGCAAAGTCCCGGGCCCGGGCCAGCGCTTGTTTTCCGAGGTCCCGCCGTCGCGGTTCGTCCTTGAGCAACCGTACGAGCAGTCCGGCCAGCGCGGAACTGTCGCCTGCGGGAAACAGCAAGCCGTTGCGGTTAGGTTGAATTACCTCATTGTAGCCCGGAATGTCGGACGCGACCACCGGCCGGCCGGCGGCCAGCGCCTCGACCAGCACGATGCCCATGGCTTCGCCGCCCAGCGCCGGGGAAACGAATGCCTCGCAACCCGCATAGTAGCCGGGCAGATCCGGGCCGGTGACCCGGCCGACGAAACGCACGCGGCGTTCGATGCCGAGCCGGTCGGCGAGCGAGTGGCTCTGTGTTGCAAGTGGTCCGGAGCCGACGACCACCAGGGCGATGTCCGGGAGAGCGGCCGCGACATCGGGCAGGGCACGGAGCAGGGTCGCCAGTCCCTTTCGCTGTTCGATGCGCCCGACGAACAACAGGTAGGGACGCAGTTCGGCGATGCCGGGTAGGGTTGCGGCACCCGGGTGGAAGGTCTGCATGTCCACTCCGTTCGGTATGACGTGATATCGACCCGGGAACCACTGTTCGGCCCAGCTTTGACCGGCTTCCGATACCGCAATCCGGGCCCGGACCCGGCGCCGCAGTCCAGGGAACAGGACCCGGAACCCGCCGCGTACCAAGGCCGGCAGCAGGAGGCCGAAGGTATGGAACGTGACCACCACTGGTAGTGACGTGGCGAGAGCCGACCAGTAGGCGATTTCGGGCGGGAAGATGCCGTGGCAGTGAACCAGGTTGAAGCGATGAGCGCGGAGGAAGCGCCGCACCTGTAGCGGGAGACCGGGAGAGAAGGGCAAGGTGAAGCGTGAACGATTGGCCGGAAGGACCAAGGCGCGGCCGATGCGTGTCGTCTGTAACTCATCTTCATATGGTAGCTTGTAGTTCGTTGTGAGGATATGGATGCGGTGACCGCGCCGGATGAGCGCTACGGCGAGGTGGTGTACGTGTTCGCTTACACCGGAAGGGTAGGGCCGGTAGGCGGCAGATACCAGGCAGATGTCAAGGGAGCGGCCGGGTCGCGGTTCGGTTGGGTTCATTGCCCGGTGTGACCGAATCCGCCGTCGCCGCGTTCGGTGTCGGACAGCTCGGTGGCAGGGGTCAGTCGGACCGGCAGGTTGCGGCAGAACACCAACTGGGCGATACGGTCGCCGGGGTTGACCTGGAAGTGCTGTTCGGACAGGTTGAACAGGATGACCCGGATTTCGCCCCGGTAATCGGGGTCGATGGTGCCCGGGGAGTTGAGTATGCCGATGCCGTGGCGGATGGCGAGACCGGAGCGGGGACGAACCTGGGCCTCGCAGCCGGGTGGCAACTGGATTGCGAGGCCGGTAGCCACCATCGCGAACCCGCGGGCCGGAATTGTGGTTGCTTCGGACGCGGCGAGGTCGAACCCGGCGGCACCGGGAGTGTGGCGTTCGGGCAGCCGGGCCGAAGGGGAGAGCAGTTTGATCCGGATTTCAAGCACGTCAAGTCCAGTCAGCCCGGAATACCAGCCACTGGTCCGGGTGTTGTCCGATCAGTTCGTTGAGACGGCGGGCAATCATCAGCGTGAGGTCCTCGATGTCCTGTTGTCGGTCGCCGGTCGGTTCATACTCGAGCGGCGGGTCCATCCGTGCGTGGTAGGGCGGCCGTCCGGGACGGTAGTCGAACAGCATGTGGCCGATGACGATTGGCACGTCGTACTTGAGCGAGTAGGCGGCCGGGCCTTTCGGGAAGTAGCGGTGCGCGTCGAACGCCGGGCACCGGATGCCGTTGCGGGTCAGGTCGCGGTCCGCGACCAGTGTGAAGACGCGGTTCCGTCGGAGCGCGCGTGCCATCGCGGCCCGGTCGGTCAGGGGTATCGTCTCCATGCCGGCGACGCTGCGGTAGCGGTTGAACGTCCTGCTCCAGCCGGCCGGAATCGGTTCGGTTACCGCGGACAGCGGATAGCCGAGTGTGGTCAGGTAGACGCCCGCAAGGTCCCAGTTGCCGATGTGGGCGGTGACCATGATTGCGCCATGGCCTTGGTCCAGGACCCGGTCGAGCGGGCCGGTGTCCGCCGTCACCAGTCGCGCGATGCGACGTTTGAGTACCGGTACGCACAGAAGGTCGAGGTAGTTGACCGCGAGGTGGATGAAGGTGCGGCGTACGGTTGCCCGCACTCTGGCTGGGGAGGCGTCGGGGCCGAGGATGTGCCGGCAGTTCTCGGTCAGATCAGCCCGCCGCCGGTGGTCGAACCGGCAAGACAGGATCCCGGCAAGGTGGGCGAGCGGCAGCAGGAACCAGCGCGGGAGCATGAACTGGACGAGCGTGCCCAGCGGCATCAGCCAGGTAATCGGTGATTTTCGCCGTGCAGCCATCGGCGGGTGAATCAGGTCGCGCTTGCGGCCTGGGCCAGGCGGTCGGCTTGTCGGTTCTCGGTGCGCGGGCCAAGTCGGAAGGTAACCCCTGGTGTGTCCCGGAGCAACTGCGCCGCCCGGGCATGGAGAGGTTTGAGCCTGGCGTTGCGCACCCGGTACTGACCGAGGATCTGTCGGTAGACCAGCTCGGAATCGGTTTGAAGCACGATCGCCTGTCCGACAAGGCGTCGGGCTTCGGTGAACGCGCAGATGACTGCTTCGTATTCGGCCTGGTTGTTGGTGCGGTTGCCGATGGCGCGGCTGATTTCCCGGATGACGGTGCCGTCCGGGCCGATAACCGCGACGCCGATACCGGCTGGTCCCGGGTTATTGCGGGCGGAGCCGTCGGCCTGGATCAGGATTCCGGGCATGGCCGGGGCCGGTCTACTTCTGGTCCGGCACGAGTATGCGGCCGCAGGCCTCGCAGGTGTAGATGCGCTTCTCGCGAGCGATCTCAATCATACGCTGAGGCGGGATCGGGTTGTAGCAGCCGTTGCAGCGTGCGCCCGCGACCCTGGCGACCGCGATGCCTTTCTTCTTCGCGTGAATCCGGTCGTACAGCCGGCGGACGGTTCGATCCAGCGATTCGAGCAACTCGGTACGCCCGGTTTCGCGTTCGGCGATTGCCGCATCCAACTCCGACTTCTCGGATTCGAGCGCTCCGATCTTGCGGGTGTTGTCGGTGGAGTACTGGGTCGCGTCGGTCGCGGCGATACGGCGCTTCTGTTCGAGCTGCTCCGATTCCTCAAGCAGGGCGAGCATGCGGTCTTCAACCCCGGCCTTGAGCTTCTTCTGGGCCTCGATTTCCTTGAGGAACGCCTTGTATTGTTCATTGGTCTTGGCCGAGTAGAGCTGAACCGAGTACTGGGATATCTTCTCATCAGCCGCCTTGATTTCGATGTCGGCGAGCTTGTAGTCCTTCTTGTGCTCGGTAAGGGCCTGTTCGGTTTCCTCAAGTTCCCGGCGGGCGCCTTCGGCCTCATCACTGAGGCGTTTGATGCGTTCCGGGATATCGCGCGCCTTGGAAGTGAGGAGCCTGAGTTCGTCGTCGAGCCCCTGGAGCGAACGGAGACGGATGAACGTCTCGGTCACAACTGCGCCTCAAAAGAAGAACCGGGCGTGTCGGCTCGTGGCCACACACCCGGGTGGATGGGCGATACCTGACTTGAACAGGTGACCTCTTGCATGTCACGCAAGCGCTCTAACCAAAGCTGAGCTAATCGCCCGATTGTCGCAGAGCAAATCACTAGTTGGTGACTATATTGATTCTGTCCGGAATGTCAAGCAACGTACCCGGTTCCGAGAACCGATGCAGGGATTTCAATACCAGGCAGCGGAGCTGACTCCAATCTGCAGCATTGCTGGTCGCTGACCCACCCCACCCCGTACCGGCTTCCCCGGGCAGCCCGGATAGCGGCTGGGATAGCCGCCAGGGTAGCCGCTACCCGGGTGACCATCCGTATGGCTCCCCTTATGGTTTAGACAGTTATCAGCCTGGTCGCCAGGCTAGCCGCTAGCCTGGCGGTTAGGATAACGGCATGGATAGCCGCCAGCCTGGCCACTCGGATAGCTACCAAGGGGGCTATCCCCGGGGCTACCTCCCTGGCGGCTCTCCCAATCACCCTCTTTTGGAGGGTGATTGGGAGATAAGTGGCGTAGCAGCGTTGGTTAGGTTGAGTGGTCTGGTTCGGCCTCCGTCCGTTCTAGGCGCGGGGGCGGCAAATCCCCCCCCCCCTCGTTTTTTGTTTCACAGTGTGGGGAAACCCACATCTGTAAGACCACCTTCTGCGTGGCCGGGTAGCCCTCGGTGTCGAACCGCACCA
>CBDUZK010000114.1:0-6397 GCA_965371675.1 uncultured bacterium
CCCTGTTGTATAGAGTCAAGCGGAAAAGGAGACGTGGAAGTCGACATGGGAATCTCAATACAAGGGCATCGAGAGCATGAGGAAGTCGGAAATCAGAGCGTCTTGCGATAGACGCGGGAGCGTTTGAAGATGCGGCCACCGACGCGTTCCATTTCGGCCCGGACTTTGAGGTTGGTTTCCATCTCGTGATGGCTGTCGATGCGCTCGAACCCGCGTTCCATCGCGGACCGGAGCTGGGCAGCTCCGAGCAGGACGTCGAGTCCCCGGCCCCGGCAGTCTTCACGGATTGCGCCGAGGTACAGGTCGAGCTGTTTCGTGCGTTTCATCGCCGCCCTGATCCGGAAGATGCCGAAGGGGAGAACGTGCCCGCGGCACTTGCGGAGACCTTCATTGATGTTGGGCATGGCGATGATGAAGGCGACTAGTTCGTCTCCCTTCGCGACGAGTTTGACGAACCGGGGATCGAGGATGGGCAGGTACTGGGCCGCGAGGTCCTTCATTTCCTGTTGGTCGAGTGGGACGTAGCCGTACAGGTCGCGGTAGGTGTCGTTCATCAATTCAAAGATGCGCCGGATCCAGCGTTTGAGGTCGCCTTTCTTCGTGAACTCGACTACCCTGAATTCCTTCTGTCGCAGCAGGCGCCGGGATACCTTCTCGTACAGTGGCGGCATCTCGTCCGGAACCCGGATCAGGTAGTGAACGTAGTCCATGTCCTTTTTGTACCCGGCCTGTTCCATGAACCGTGGCAGCCACGGGCGGTTCTGGTAAGCGCCGAGCACCGGTTCTTCGTTGAACCCCTCGACCATGAATCCCTCGGCGTCCTGGTCCGAGAAACCCAGCGGGCCGAGGATGCAGGTCATGCCGTGCTGCCGCGCCCAGTTTTCGACGTGGGCGAGGAGGGCGCCGGACACTTCGTGGTCTTCGGGGCATTCGAGGTAACCGAAGCGACCGACGCGTTCATCGCGGAGTTCGTTATAGCGGCGGTTGATGATGCCCATGATGCGTCCGACCGGTTTGCCGTCGCACCGGGCGAGGGCGAGGGTGGTGTCGGACCACGTAAAGGAACGGTTCTTGTGCGCATCGAAGTAGCGCCAATCATCCATGTAGATGGGGGGTATCCAGTTGGCGTGGTTCTTGTGGACCTGTGCAGGCAGGCGGATGTACGCTTTGAGTTCGCGTCGGCTTCGTACTTCGTGTACGTCCACTATCATTGCGGAGACGGTAGCGAACGTCGAGTCGGTGTCAAGTTTCGGTTGTGGGCAGGTCGCGGCAATCAGACCTTGACCGACCCATGGCCCGATGGTAGTATATGCGGTTCTTCGGGAAGGGGCAGACAGGGAAGCCCTCAGTTTGCCTTCAGACCATTCCAGTCGGATAGCAGGTTACCGCGTCGCCGGGTGCGTTCTGGCGTGTGCCCGGGCAGGGTTGAGCAGGGAGGAAGTTCAATGGAGTATCGGAATAGTGACTGCAACGGACCGAAGTCCGCAATCTGCCTCGGAGGGAGATTCGCGGACCCGATTGATACGTTTGAAGACGTACCGTCAGTGGTGGATATGGTGGCATGTCATGCCGCCGCGCGCAGGTTGCGTCAGGCCCTGGATGTGTTCTCGACGCGCGAGCGGCAGTGCGTTGTCTCGCGGTTGTGCCGGAGGATGAGTTTCGAGCGGATTGCGCGGGACTTGAAGATGCCGGCCAGGGACGTCTGTGATGTCCTGAGTCGGACAAAGGCGCGCGTTCAGACATACACAGCCCATTTCGACAGTGACTGGTACTGGCCGGATACGACCGGTCCCACGGCGCATACCGTTTGCGTCTGACCCGGTTCTGCGCGACCGACCGACACGCGCACCCGCGCGTTCCGCCGCGCTGACGCGGCACGATTCCCCCCAGCAATCCCGGCAGCGACCGTGTCGTCTACGTTGACTGACGCGGGGTGCCGGTTATGATTGCGCGGTGACGATTCTCCAGCGTTACTCGCTGCGGCAGTTCGTCGGGCCGTTTTTCCTTGCGATAGTCATTCTTGCTTTCATTCTGTTGATGGACCGGCTGTTTCTGCTCGCGGACCTGCTGGTGCGCAAAGGCGTGCCGGTGTTGATTGTGGGCGAGATCATGGTGCTGTCGCTTCCGTTCGTGGTCAGCGTCTGCGCCCCGCTCGGCAGCCTCATTTCAGGGATTGTCACCTATGGTCGGATGGCGCAGGATAACGAGGTGGGCGTGATCCGTGCCGCCGGTATTCCGTTGCTGAAGACATTCTGGCCGACCATGGTGGCGTGTCTGCTGCTGATGGCTGTGATGGTTGGGTTCAACGGCTATGTCCTGCCCGAGGCGCAGCACCGGGTGCGGAACCTGCTGACCGATGTCGCACGCAAGCGGCCGGCGTTGCGGGTCCGCGAGGGTGTGTTCATGAACGACTTCGCGCAGTACATGATCTACATCGGGACAATCGACCAGCGGCGGTCGACCGTGAAGAACGTCGCCATATTCGAGCGCAAGAAGGGGCAGAAAACCCCGGGGTTCGTGACCGCGCCGACCGGCAGGATATCCTACACTCCCGATGACCGGTACATGATCCTGGACCTCTTCAACGGCGAGATGCACGAGGTGAGCGACAACCAGACGTATCGTAAGTTGTCGTTCGAGCGGCACACGATCAACGTGCTGATGGATGCGGATCTGGTACGGCGTGACCGGGAGTATCGAAGCGACCAGGAAATGTTGTTCCCGATGTTGCTGGAGAAGCTGCGTCACATGGACAAGGAGCTTGCCGACCTCGGTGCCAGTATCGCCCGGGCGCGGGCCGAGGGCGCAGAAAGCGAGCCGGCGCGGCTGCGCGCGGATGAGCTTGAAACCAGGCTTCGCTACAAGCGGCTCGAATCGGCACGATACCAGGTGGAGTTCCAGAAGAAGCTGTCGCTTGCGTTCTCGTGCTTCTTCTTCTTGTTGTTCGGGGCGCCGCTCGGCATCCTGCTGCGTCGCGGCGGCATCGGCACCGGCTTCATCGTGGGTCTCGTGTTCTTCGCACTCTACTACGTGCTGCTGGTGGCCGGGCAGAACCTGGCCGACGCCGGGAAGCTACCGCCGTTCCTGGGGATGTGGCTGCCGAACATCCTGCTGGTGCTGCCGGTGATTGAGCTGTTCAGCCGGGCGTTCTTTGAGAAGCCGCTCATCCGGCGCTGGAGGCGAGTGTGAGGGTGGTCGACCGTCATCTGGCCCGGGAGCTGGTGAGGTTCGCGTTGGTCGCGCTCGTGTCGGTGGTCGTCATCTACCTGTTGATCGACCTGTTCGAGGAGTTGAACTACTTCACAAGCCGCAAGGTGAGCTTCTTCACCGTGCTGCTGTTCTACGTATACAGTGTGCCGTCCGCGGTGACATTGTTGTACCCGGTGAGCTTGTTGCTGGCCGTGTTCGTGGTGTTCGGCCAGATGGTGCGCTACCGGGAGCTTCATGCACTTGAGAGCGCCGGGGTGCGCGTCGCGCGTTTGTTTCTGCCCGCAACCGCGATTGCACTGTTGACCGTGGTCGGCTACCTGGTCGGCAATGAGTTCGTTGCGATACCGGCAAACGCAGCGCTCACCGACTTGCGCCGGTTCAAGATCGAGAAGCGGGCGAAACCGACCGCGCACAAGCGCCGCGATGTGTACTTCGTCGGCGAGGGCGGTCGCGTCTTCTTCATCCGAGAGTACCAGTCGGACGGGGTGATGCGCGATTTCTCAATCAAGCACCTGACCGCGAACCGGCACGTGGTGCGACGGGTTGACGGGCGCGAAGCGATATTCCGGGACAGCACGTGGGTCGGGTACGGTGTGACCGTGCGCCGGTTCGCCGAGGACGGCACCGTGGAATTGTCGCGGCACGACACGCTGTTGATGACAGGCATCAGCGAGCGGCCGGCCGATTTCGTATGGACCCCGCGGCCGGTGGAGGAGACCTCGACGCGCGACCTCCGGCGCTACATAGCCCGGTTGCGGCGCGCGGGAGAGAACGTGGCTGACGAGGAAGTGGAGTTTCACTATCGCTTCTCGTATTCCCTGATCGGCCTGGTGATCGTGTTGCTTGGATTACCGCTGTCGGTTCGGATGCGCAAAGGCGGCGTGATGTTCGGGCTCGGGATCGGTTTGTTCGTTTCCTTCCTCTACTGGGGAGCGACCCAGCTCAGTCGGGCGTACGGGACCTCGCACATCATCAGCCCGGTAGTGGCGGCATGGTTGCCGAACCTGGTTTTCTGCGGGATTGCGGCGTTCCTGTGGTTCGACGTGCGGGAGTAACGGGATGATGCAGGTGCCGGTGGCTCGGGCGTCAGTCGCCCCGGATTGACTTCAGCAGCTTCAGAAGCTGGTTCAGGGTCAGGGTGTTGACCACGTCTTTCTTTTCGAGCCAGGCCCGGCGCGCGGTCTTGACACCGTACTGCATCCAATCCAGGTCTTCGACTGCGTGCGCGTCGGTGTTGATTGCCAGTTTCACGCCTGCCGCTTTGGCCTGGCGGGCCCGCGTGTCGTTCAGGTCGAGCCGGCCGTAGAACGCGTTGATTTCCAGTATCTTGCCGTGCCGCGCGGCACATTCGATTACCCGGTCGAGGTCGATAGCATAGCCTTCCCGTCTGCCGATGATGCGGCCGGTGGGATGGGCAACGATGTGGACGAGGGGGTGGGCGAGCGCGCCGCACATCCGTTCGGTGGCGTTGGTTCGGAAGCCCTGGTGGATGGACGCGATGACCAGGTCCAGGCGCCCGAGTACGTCATCCGGGTAGTCCATTTCCCCTGATGGTGTGATGTCCACTTCGCTTGCTTTCAGTACCCGGAAGCCCCTGGTCCTGGCGTTGAACCGGTCAACCCAGTCGCAGTGCCGGAGCAGTCGGTCTCGGTCTAGACCACCTGCATAGTGGGCCGAGACCGAGTGGTCGGCGATTGCCATGTGCGTGTAGCCGCGTGCCCGGCAGGCTTCGATCATGGCTTCGGGTGTGGCGTTGCCGTCGGAGAGCTTCGTATGCATGTGCAGGTCGGCGTGGATGTCCGTGAGTTTGACCAGCCGCGGCAGCGTGTTGTCGGTGGCGGCTTCGAACTCACCGCGGTCCTCGCGCAATTCGGGTTCGATCCAGGGCAGGCCGACCGCGGAGTAGACGCTCCGCTCGGTGCTCCCTGCGATTTTCCTGTCGCCCTTGAATACGCCGTACTCGGATATCTTCAGTCCTTTGCGACGTGCGATGCCGCGCAGCCGGACGTTGTGGTCCTTCGAGCCGGTGAAGTACTGCAGCGCCGCGCCCCAGGCCCCGGTGCCTACGACCCGCAGGTCGACTTGGCGCAGCCCGGGCCCGGTCTCGATCATGACCGATGCTTTGGTGTCGCCGGCTCCAGTGGTCTGGCGGATGTCGGGATGGCAGGTGAACCGGTCGATGACTCGTTGCGGATTCCGGGAGGTCGTCAGGATGTCGACATCGCCGACCGTTTCCCGGCCGCGCCGCAGGGAGCCAGCGCAAGCGATCCGGTTTCGGCCAAGCGCCGGACGCATGTGGCCGATGACGCTGGCGGCAAGGGCCAGTGCTTCATTGAGGTACATCCGGTCGCCTGTCATCTCCCGGAGTCGAACCGCGCGGGAGAGGTTGGTGACCTTGCCCGGACCCATGCCCGGGAGGTCGGCCGCAGCGCCGGACTTGAGCACCTGCTTGAGGTCGGTGAGACTGTTGACGTCCAGCCGTTCATGCAGAAGCCGCAGTGTCTTCGGACCCATACCCTGCAGTTCGAGAAGCGAAAGCAGGCTTTCCGGCAGGCTGGCGGTTGCCTCTTCATACTTGAGCATGCGGCCGGTCGTCAGGTATTCATGGATTTTCCGGGCGATACCGGAGCCGATGCCCGGGATTTCCCGTAGCCGTTCTTCGTCGTCGAGCCGGGCGGCGTCCTCGGTTGTTTCAGTCAGGGTTCGGGCAGCCCGGCGGTAGGCGGCAATTCGGAATCCGCCTTCGCCCTGCAGCTCGAGCGTGTCCGCGATGCGGTTGAGCATGCGCGCGAGCTCCCGGTTGGTTGTGCTCATGGTCGGCTTCGGGCTTCCTCGTTGCGGCGATACAGACATCGGCCGCCGCACCAGGTTTCGAGCACGCGACAGTCCGGGGCGGTACGCGGGTCATCGCTCAGTACCGTAACGTCCGCGGTCATGACCGGGGCCAGGCGACCGGTCTGCTGGTCGATGCCGAGTGAGTACGCGGCGGCAGTGGTGAACATCGCGAGCGCTTCACTGCCTTTCACCCGTTGTTCCTGGTTGGGATGTCCGGTTGCAGCCCGGATGCCGGCAAGCGGGTTGATCGGGGTGATTGGGGCATCGGAACCGCCGGCGAGTACCACACCGGCATCAAGCAGGTCGCGCCACGGGTTGGTGCGGCGCCAGCGTGAACCCAGGCGTCGGGCGT
>CBDUZK010000115.1:0-6350 GCA_965371675.1 uncultured bacterium
AACGTGGGAGATGGATTTCTTCCCGGAGGACCCGTTCGCGCCGGACACTGTCGACTTCCAGGGCGTGTGGTTCGTGAGCCCGGAGCGGGGCTGGCTGGTGGCTGGACGGTATCCGAGCGGTGACACGTTCGCCGGCGGGCAGGGGTACATCTGCCGAACCACCGATGCGGGCGATTCCTGGGTGTTGCAGCGGCTGGACGAGACCAACGACTTCTACGACGTGGGCTTCAGTGACGCGGACAACGGCATCGTGGTCGGGGGGAACGACCAGGGTATGGCCGCGGTCGTGCTGCGTACCACCAATGGCGGCACGGACTGGCAGCCGGTGTCCCTGCCGGCCGAGGCGAAGTTCCTGCGCGGGCTCGCGGTGGTCGGGAACCACGCCTGGGCCTGCGGCCGGAACGGAACGGTGATTCACACGTCGAACTCCGGCGTGACCTGGGAGATGCAGCACACGATTGCGGACACGACCCTGTTCGATATCGAGTTCGCCGACTCGCTGCGCGGCATGACGTCGGGCAACTCGGTGGTGTACGCCACGACCGACGGGGGGCGGCACTGGGAACGGGTGTACGGCGGGGTGGCGGAAGCGCCGGGGCACGCGCCGCAGCAGGCCGCGCGGTTGAGTGTGGCCGGCAACCCGACCGGCAACCGGGTGCGGTTCGAGGTGAACGGCGTGAGTGGCGCGTGGCAGGTCACGGTGTACGACGCGACCGGCCGGTCGGTACGCACGCTCGCCGGCGTGGGGCGGGCCGGGGTCGCGTGGGACGGCCGGGCCGATGCCGGGAGCGCGGCGGCGCCGGGCATCTACCTTGCCCAGTTGGAAGCGGACGGCCGGACCGAGACGGTCCGGTTCGTGTACCTGCCATAGGGAGTGACTGAGATGCACAGACAGAAAGCAATCCTTCGGTGCGCGGCAGTGATGTTGCTGGTCGGCGTCGGCCTGGTCGGCGCGCAGGAGCAGGGCGGGCGCTACCTGATGATCGTCGCCGACGAGTTCGTTGACATCGTGCAGCCGCTGGCGGAATGGAAGACGAGCAAAGGCATGCTCGCGAAAGTCGTCCCGGTGTCGCAGGCCGGGGGCGGCACGAACCCGGAGGCAATCCGCGATTTCATCCGTGACGCCTGGGAGAACTGGCCGATACCACCGGAGTACGTGTGCATCGTCGGGGCGCCGAGTTACATCCGGGCCCCGGGCAACTACTACGACGGGCGGTACGGGGACCTGGCCGGCGACTACAAGATGGAGATATCGGTCGGACGCCTGCCGGCCGAGAACGCGCGCGAGTGCAGCGTCCTTGTCAACAAGACGCTCGCGTACGAGAACCCGCCCTGGGAGGATACGCTCTGGTTCCTGAAGGGCACGACGACCCTGCGCGAGGACCACGACGCGAACGACAGCATCTACTGGAACGACTCCTACATCTGCCACAACTACTGGCTCGACATGGGCTACGTGCACATCGACAGCTTCAGCCGGGACTCGGGTGGCGGCAGCGCGGAGGTGAATATGGCCGCGACTGACGGCCGTTCGTTCATCACCTACCGGGGTCAGGGCGTCAGGAGTTGGTGGCAGCCGTACAACAACATCACACCTGGAACTTGGACCAACCACCACAAGATGCCGGTCGTGGTCGGCGCGACCTGCGCGACCGTGACCCTCGCGCCCTACGAGTCGATGTACGGTGACCAGTTCGTCCGCGCGGGTTCGCCCGACAACCTCGGCGGGGCGATTGCCTACTTCGGCACCACCCGGTCCGGGTCGCACATCCCCCGGCCGCGCAGCAACTGCTTCCGCGGCTTCTTCAACTCGCTTTTCTACATGAAGAACCCCCGGCTCGGGGACGCGACGCTGGTCGGCCGGAGCTGGGTTCAGTCGGGGTCGGAGCGCTACGAAGAATGGAACCTGATGGGCGACCCGGAGTTGAACGTCTGGACCGGGCTGCCGCGGCATCCCGAAGTGGCGTACGACTCGGTCCGCATCCTCGCGCCGCAGACCATGGAGGTGACGGTGCGCGCCGCGGGCCAGCCGTTCGCGAGCGCGATGGTGTGCGTGTGGATGGACTCGGTCGTGTACGAGCGCGGCCTGACCAACGCGGATGGTCGGGTCGAACTGAATATCAACCCGACCCATATCGGCCCGATGCGCGTCACGGTTACCGGGCGCAACCTGCTGCCGTTCATCGGTTCCTGCCAGATAACGCCGGGTGGGGTTCCCTACCTGGTGATTGACGGTATGCAGGTGGATGATTTTATCGGCAACCATGACGGCAAGGTCAACCCGGGCGAGCGGTTCCGGCTCCGGCTCGGGCTGCGCAACCTCGGGGGTGTGACCGCGACCGGGGTGAGCGCGCTCCTGCGTTCCAGTGACCCGGCGGTGACCCTGTTCGACAGCAGCTCGACCTACGGCACCGTGCTGCCGGACAGCATCGTGTTCGGTGATGCGTTCGAGCTGGCAGTGGACACGACCGTTCGGAACGGCTACCAGCCGGCGCTGACTGTGCGCGTGACCGATTCCGAGGGCGATACCTGGACCCGACCGGTCGGCATCACGGTGCGGGCAGGACAGATTGCATACGTCGAGGCGACGTTCCTTGATTTGGCGCCGGGCGGCAACAACAACGGCATCATCGGCGCAGGGGAGAGCGGGCGGTTGCTGGTCGCTCTCGATAACACCGGTGGCGGCAGGCTGGACGGAGTCCGGGCGACGCTGGCGTCACTCGATACGAACGTGGTGGTCGAAGACTCGACCGCGTTCTACGGCTGGTTCAATCCCGGCGACACGCTGCCGGGTGACTACGACGCGTTCGGCATTACCGCCGGGCCCGGACTGGCGCTCAACTCGACCGTCGATTTCCTGCTCACGGTGCATGGCGACGGCGGTACATACTCCTACGCCTGTACGCTCGGGTTCGAGCTGGCGACCGAGGAAGCAACGGGCGGTCCGACCGGGCCGGATGCCTACGGGTACTGGTGCTACGACGACACCGACACCGCGTCAGGCCGGGCTCCGGTGTTCCAGTGGATGGGCCTGACCTCAATCGGCACCTGGATTGACTCGGCGTCCACCCGGGACGCGGCCATCGTCACACGGCCCCTGCCGTTCACGTTCAGCTACTACGGGGTCGACTACGACGAGATATCAATCAGCTCCAACGGCTTCCTCGCGCTCGGCCGCGAGACCTACCCCAACGGGTACAACCGGCGCCTGCCCAGTACCGAGGCCGCGGCCAAGATGGTGTGCCCGTTCTGGGACGACCTGAACCCGAGCGACCAGGGCTGGGGAGACGCGTACCTGTACTACGACGAAACCGGGCACCGGTTCATGGTCGAGTTCAACCAGTTCGCCCACCGCGGCCAGCGCAACATCCGCGAGACCTTCCAGGCCATCTTCTACGACCCGGCGTACCACCCGAGCCCGACCGGCGACGGCGACATCGTGTTCATGTACAACCAGGTCCAGAACAACTCCAGCACCACGCTTGGTATCGAAGACCACACCGAGCAGCGCGGCATCTGTTACCTGTACAACAACGACTACGCGCCGGGCGCGGAATGGCTCACCGCCGGCCGTGCAATCCGGTTCACCACCTTCCCGCCGGAGACCGGCGAAGCGCCGTGGCTTGTCCCGCTGCAGGTGCGGGTCACCGACTCGACCGGGAACAACAACGGGTTGTTCGAGGCCGGGGAGACGCTGGCGGTCGAAGTCACGGTGCGCAACCGGGGCACGGCCGCGGCGGCAAACGCGGCCGCGGTCCTGCGCTCGCTCGAACCGGACGCGATTGTGATGGACTCCGCCGCCGCGCTCGGCAGCATCCCGGCCGGGGGGCAGGCGAGCAACGCAGGCACGCCGTTCGTGTTCCGGGTCGCGGAACTGCCCGAGGACTCACTGCTCAACTTCGAACTGCTCCTGACCGCGGACGGATACCAGACGCTCGGCTACTTCTCGGTCGGGCTTGACGCAGTGTCCGGCGTGGGGTCCGAGCCGGGACACAAGCTCCTGCGCACCGGGCTCGACCGCGTGCGGCCCAACCCGGTCGCCGGCTGGGGCACGATTCAGTACACCATGGCCCGGGGCGGGCACGTCGACCTCGCGCTGATTGACGCCTCCGGGCGCAGGGTGATGGTCCTGGTGCGCGGCGCGACCGGGGCCGGTCGATACGCGGTTCCGTTTGCGGCCTCGCGGCTCAGCCAGGGTGTCTACTTCGTGCGGCTCCGGGTGACGGACGAGTCCGGGTTCCGGCGCTTCACGCGCAAGGTGCAGATAGTCCGGTAGGACGTCGGAGCGGAATCTAAACACCAAGACCACCAAGTCGGAAGACTAACCGCCAAGAGAAGAGGATTGAAGATAGAGGAGTGAGGATTCTGCGGGCGGGTCCTCAATCTGAAATCAGGAATCTGGAATCTACGATGGCGGCAAGCTGTCCCATGGATTTCTTGCCGCTGTGGCTGGAGAAGACAAGTCCTGTTGACAGCGGCCCTCGGTTCTGTAGCCTACTGGCGAAGAAAGGCGAAGGCGAGTATGGTCACTGATTATGCGTCCGCGATTTCCCGCAAGACAATCTTGCCTGCGGCAGCACTTGTGTTGCTCGCTCTGGCAGTGAGTCCCTCTCCGCTCCTTGCCCAGGGCCGGGTGTTCTGGCAGGAAGGTGGGGTGGAACTGTGCGACGGGACGTGGAATGGCCCTGTTTCTGTCTCGAGTGACAGCACCAACGGGGCCATCATCATATGGGGTGATGAACGAGGTAGCTATGCCAGAGTGTATGCTCAAAGGGTCAGCCATGATGGCGAATGCCTTTGGACTCTGAATGGGGTGTTATTCAGAGATGACGCTGGCCTCGTAGGCTATATGTCTGCCGTCAGCGACGGCAAGGGTGGTGCTATTGCTGCTTGGGAGGGTATCAGCGGAGCTCCCTATATGAATCTGATTTGTGCGCAGCGAGTCGATTCCAGTGGAATAGCCCGGTGGGGCCCATACGGGGTAACAATCATTGGGACAAATGAAGATCGTGGGTTTCGTCCCGCGTTGGTCAGCGACGGCAAGGGCGGAGGGCTGGTTGCCTGGGAAATGCACAACTACGGCATGTTCGGCGAGGATAGCGTGGCGGTTTGCAGAGTAGACGGCTCGGGCAACCTTCGCTGGTCTGTTCTTGTCACCACTGGTGCTCTCGTTGACCATGCGCTGCCCGTATGCGAGGATGGCGAACGCGGGCTCATCGTGGCATGGACGGAATGGAACGCGAGGGGCCGTACAGTCCGGGTCCAGCGTGTGGACAGCAGCGGGCAGACTGTGTGGGCCGCGGCCGGGGTTCGTCCTTGCACTACTTCGTACGACCAGTTCGCCGGTCCAGCCATCCTTGCTGGCGACGGTGGGCCAGTTGTGTCGTGGATTGACACGGTCAATGGGTTGTGGCGACTGTGGTCTCAGAGGTTTGACCTCGAGGGGAATAGACTCTGGGGACTGAATGGGAAGCCCGTGCGTACCGGAGCACAAGGACCCATCTGGTCGGCGTGCACGGTTCGGGGAGACAGTGCCAAAACGGTGTGGCTCTGGAAGGAGAAGCGAGGAGGAACATACAACCTCTTCGCCCAAGTCCTGGATTCCTCGGGGAACCGGCTGTGGGACACCCTCGGGGTTTTCGTTGGGTCGACGAACTTCAACGAATTCAGAAGTCCCTCTATCCAAACGGACGGCCACGGAGGTGCAATTGCGGCGTGGCGATTGGTTAGAAGCGGAAACTGGGACATCTATGCTCAAAGAATGGATGCATCGGGCAGGTTATGCTGGAGCGACACCGGGCTGGGGGTCTGCGTCGATACCAACCTGCAGCGCTGGAGGCCGGTGATGACCGGGGATGGCAATGGGGGCGCAATCGTGGCCTGGGGAGATTACCGGTACGGCCCGCCATTCAGGACTAGCGTCTACGTACAGAGAATCGGCGAGGCGGTTGGCGTTTCGGAACGGTTCACCGAGCCCGACTCTCGGTTTTGGGTATCACCCAATCCTGCCAGTGGAGAGGTGGAGTTCATGTGGCGGTCACTCAGGAGTAAGTCGCACTTGTCGATTTATGACACTTCGGGAAAACTTGTGAGAAGCACACTCAGGGCCCCGTTCAGTTCAGGCATGGAGTATGCCGTGTGGGACGGCAGAGACGACCGCGGCAATAAGGTGCCAAGCGGCATGTATTTCTGCGTCCTTGAAGGGCCAGGTGCTCGTCAGTTCTGCAAAGTAACACTGCTAGATGACTGAAATGCAGTGGCTGTCTGAAGTCAACGGAAATATCGGGGACGCAAGATCATTTAGGTAACCGTGAACCGTGTCAAGGTCGGGGTGGTCGAGAAACGGGGAG
>CBDUZK010000116.1:0-6323 GCA_965371675.1 uncultured bacterium
GTCAGGCGCCGGCCGGCCGGTTCGTCGACCACGACCGCCCGGAATAGTTCGAGCCGGAACACAGCCGGGTCAGGGTAATACGGCAACCGGGTGTGGGCATAGCCCATGGCCGCAATCGCCAGGAACACGTACAAGGACCAACCCCGGGTGAAACGCGACAGCATGATTCCTGCCCCGGCCAGGACCAGAACGACCCACCAGCCCGGCCCGATGAAGCGGGCGGCCGCAATCCCCAGCACTACGGCTCCCAGGGCCCGCACCGCCGCGTGGCGGATTCCGGTTTCACCGGTCAGGAGCCGACCGACCACAGAGCGTCCCACCCGGCAAGCGTAGAGACGCTATGCATGAGGTCAAGTGCGGAACCGGGAGCGGACCGCAGTCAACCACGGATGATTGGAGCGAGCGAACGAGCGGAAAGTGCCCTCGGAGGGCACAACACGGATAAACACAGATGGAGCAAGTTGCCTGGACTGCGGCAGCAGAGCTGCCGCTTTTTCGTTCCCGATGTCAAGCATGAAGCACTGTGCGTGGAGCATCCTGCATGAGACACATTGACACTCTGACGCTTGTCCTTATATTACAGCCGTGACAGGTCTTGTTCTCGAATCAAGCCGGTGGATGCTGTACGTCGCGGCCGTGGTCGTGCTGGGCGCGTCGATTGGCGTCGGCTTCCTTATTCGCCACTTCCTGTTTGACATGCTGCGCCGGCGCGCGGCGAAGACCAAGACCCGCCTGGATGACGCCGTCATCGCTTCGGTTCGAACCCCGTTCGTACTCTGGTGCGCCTGCGGCGGTTTCTACGCCGCGACCCGCGTCGCCCTGCTGTCCATGGAGTTCACCAAGGTCAGCGACAAGATCCTCATCACCATGGTCCTTGTGTCCGCCACCTACGTCGCGGCCGAAACCGCCATCAATTTCATCCGCCGGAGCGGCATCAACCGCGGCAGCGCGGTGGCCTACGTCGGGCTGACCCAGACCACGATCCGGGTCGCAGTGTTCGTCATCGGAGCCCTGGTCCTGCTGAATACACTCGGCATCTCGATCACGCCGATGATCACCGCGCTCGGCATCGGTGGTCTCGCCGTCGCCCTCGCCCTGCAGAACACTCTGGCAAACACTTTTGCCGGCATCTATATCACGCTCTCCCATCACATCCGGCCGGGCGACTACATCCGGCTCGAAAGCGGCGAAGAAGGCACGGTGACCGACATCACCTGGCGGGCGACCACCATCCGGACCATCCGCAACAACATCGTCATCATCCCGAACGACCGGCTGGCGCAGGCGGTCGTGACCAACTACCACCTCCGTGAATCATGCCACCGGCTCGACCTGCCGATCGGCGTGAGCTACTCCTCGGACCCGGAGCACGTCGAGCGGGTGCTGGTTGATGTCACAACCGCCGCGGTCGGTGAGGTCGAGAACCTGCTCGGCGACCCTGCCCCCTACGTCCTGTTCATGCCCGGGTTCGGCGACTTCTCGCTCGACTTCACGCTTGTCATCCACGTGCGTACCTACGTGGACCAGTTCCTGGTACAGCACGCGCTGCGCAAACGTATCTTCGCCCGGTTCCGCAAGGAGGGTATCGAAATCCCGTTCCCGATTCGCACCGTGTACCTCCGGAACCCGGACCGGTCCGGCGACACCGATAATCAGCCATCGGCCGGCGATGTCCATCCATTGACATAGTCGCGACCATACCAATGCCGGACCGGAATGGTGCGACCGACGCATCCTCGACCTCTCCGGAATGACGGTGGGGGTCGGTCGCAGTTGACACGACCGCCAAGCTGTTCTAAACTTAGATATATTGAGTGCAGCTCTGGGTTTACTGCTGATTGCTCAGTTGAACTCGTTTGAGTTCACTGACATCGAATCCCCGCAGATTGCGGGGGATACGTTCCGAATCACAATAGTCGCCAAGGACCCGTACGGCGGCATCTACCCCTACAATGGCAGCGCGCTCCTGTCCACGACCCGCGACGGGTTCTGGACGTTTGTACGCCCCAACCTCATTCCCTTCGTGAACGGCATCTATCAGGACACCGTCATCGTGACCCTCGCCGAGAGCCTGCGGCTGCGCTGCGTCGAACCCCAGAACCTGATTACCGGCGAGAGCAACGAATTCGCCGTGTTCTCCGGACCGCCTACCCGATTCTTCACTATCATGCCGGGTGAGGAAATGGCACCGGGGTCGCCCGACGGACGCCTGCCCAGTCCGCCGCAGAACCAGATTGCAGGCGAGTCCTTCACGGTCGACGTCCACCTGACCGACGCCTGGTACAACGTGGTCGAGGCGCGTAACGACAGTGTATACGTCACGTCCACCGACAGTTTCGGCACCACGCCGGCCGGCCAGTTGAGCAACGGCAGCGGGGCTTTCGATGTAGGGATGCGACAAGCCGGTAACCACCGGCTCTACGCCCACCCGGGTGGCGGGTCCCCGATTTCGGCCGACACTTCGTCCGCATTCACCGTGATACCCGGCGGCTATGAGCGGATTCTCGTGCTGTTGCCCGGCGAAACGTCCCTGCCGGGCGACAACGCCACGCAGCCGTGGCAGACCCCGGGCAAAGCCGGCGAGCCCACGGACCAGTTCCTGCGCACACCGTTCGTCATCTCCGCATATGCGTGTGACAACTGCTGGAACCAGGTCAGTGCAGTATCGGACTCGGTCGAGCTTGAATCCTACTTCCCGTTCAGCGCTGTCCCCCAACGCGCCGAACTGGGCGACGGTGCGGACTTCATGGTCGAGTTCAACGACGCCGGGCCGAACCAGAACGTCTGGGCGACCACGACCGGCGGGCTGGAGTCTTATCTGAACTGGTTCGACGTCCGCCCGCTTGGGACCGTGCTTGAAATCACGGCCCCGGACACGGTTCGCGCCGGCGAAACCGCGTACGTCCACGTCACCATGAAGGACGCCAACGATGAGCCGGTTGTCGCCGCCCCGTGCCGCTTCGCTGTCGTGGCAGGCAACGGCGACATGCTCGACTCGGCGCTCTTGACCGATACCCTGGGCCGCGTGACCGCCCGTTTCCTCTGCACGCGCGCATACGGTGATGAGCACGACACGATCAAGATCAGCGCCGATACCACGGTGTACATCAGGATATTCGTCGAGATGCCGGATTCCTCTTTGCTGGGCGGCGGCATCGTTGTGTTTCCGAACCCATTCGGGTTCAACCGTGACCGGGCGGAAATCACCTACTTCCTGCGCTCCGCCAGCGCGATTGACGTGACCATCTACGATACGTTCGGCAACGAAGTCGTATCCTGGCATTTCCGCACCGGACAAGAAGGAGCCCTGTCCGGCGTCAATCGCATCTACTGGGACGGCCGCAACAGCCGGAACCGACGGGTCGCCAATGGCATCTACGTCGTACAGGTTCTCGGTATGGAGCACACCGGAACCACCTTCAAAAGCACCCAACGGATCGGGGTCATCTGGTGAGACGCACGCTGCTGCTTGTCGCTCTAACCTGTGTACTCGGCGCACCCGTCCTTGCGGTCGAGGGCGGTCTACCAGGCGCATTCATGGGCTACGGCAACGCGCCCCGCAGCCTCGCCATGGGTAAGGCCTTCACCGGGGTCGCCGACGACCCGCAGGCAGGCTACTTCAACCCCGGCGGTCTGTTCCAACTCAACGCCCAAGAGGTGGTCATGGCGCACTCGCAGCTCTACGGCGCCCGGTTGGAATACGTCGGCTACGCCCTGCCGACCCGGGAGCTGGGGACGTTCGCCCTGACCCTGATCAACCACGGTGCCGAAGGTCTTGAATCGCGGACGCCGGGCAATGAGCACTACAAGAACTTCGCCGCGGCCGAGAACGCTTTCATCGTATCTTACTGCTATAACCCGTGGAGCTTCCTTGGCTTCGGTGCGAACTTCAACCTGATTACACAGAACATCGCCCAGTACTCCGACGTTGCTTTCGGGATTGATGCCGGCGCACTGCTTCGCGGACCCGGGCCGTTGAGCTTCGGAATCATGGGTCGGAACCTGCTGCAGCCGACGCTGCAGCTCGGAAACCTACCCGACGTCTACCCGCGAACACTCAGTGTCGGCGTTTCGGTCCGGCTGCTCGGCGACCGCGCCATCATCGCCGCCGATGCTTCGATGCCGTTCGTCCGGGACATGGACGCGGACGGTAATCCGACCGAGCAGTTCACCCCGCACATCACTCCGCATGGCGGCGTTGAGTTCCACATCGTCCCCGGCATCCTGATCCAGCGGGTCGGGCTCGACCCGAACGACATCAGCCTCGGCCTCGGCGTCCACAAGACCTGGGGCAAGATGGGGATCGGCGTCGACTACGCGTACCTGCTGCACCATCGGTCCAACTACCGCCTCGGCGGCACTCACAAGGCCGGGCTGTTCGTCAGCTTCGCCGGGTTCCGCGTCTGGATCGACGCTCAGCCCAGTGTGTTCAGTCCGACCCCGGACAACGAACAGAACGTGCTCTGGATGGACATCCGTGTCCTCAGCCGGACCCCGGCGAAACGGTGGCAGATCCTGCTCAAGAACAGCTACGGTGAGATAGTGCGCAGCTTCAGCGGCTGGGATACTCCCCCGCTGCGGATGAGCTGGGACGGCCTCGATGATGTCGGACGACTCGTCGCGGACGGCCGCTACACGGAGGCAATCCTGGTCGTCGACCAGCGCAACTCACCGCTCAAGTTCTCCGGTTCGCTCACACACGTCCGCACCAGGGGACCGCAGGGAAGGATCGAAATCCGCCCGGGCGAGTAGTCAACGATGTGGCTGCTGGTCCTTACTCTACTCACTGGAACGCTCACCAGCACACAGACGCGCGTACTGGTTGAACGCTATAACCAGGCCCAGCTTGCAGTCGTAGAAGAGAACCACCACCGGGCGGCCGGCCTGTTCCAGTCACTGGTCCGCGACTACGGCGGCAGCGAGTTCGGTGATGAGCTGCGCTTCGCGCTGGCCGAATCCTACTTCAATCTCGGGCAATTCGGCCGCGCCCGCGATGTATTCCAAGGCGTGGTCGCGCGTCCGCACCATGACTACATCAAACCCGAGGCGATGTACGGTGTCGCGATTTCCTCGATCATGCTCGGCCACCACGAGCAGGCCCGACTCGCCCTCGAGGACCTGACCAGGCAGGGCGGCTACGACCGTGACGACCGGGTCAACTTCGCATTCGGCGTGCTCCACTACTTCCGCGAGGAATACGAACTGGCCGAAACCCGGCTGTCCGGCCTCCCGATGTCCGAAGCGAAATTCTATCTGGCCAAGTGCTATGCGGTCCAGGGAAGACCGCTGCCCGCCCTCCTGACGCTGAAGGAGGTGACGACCGCGGTGCCGAACACCCCGCTCGCCACAATGGCCCACTTCGCGGCCGGCCAGGCACTGTTCATCAATCACGACCACGACGGTGCCCGCGCCAAGTTCCAGTTCTTCGTAGACGAGTTCCCCCATTCCCCGCTGGTCGATTACGCGCACTACTTCCTCGGGTGTGCCCTGATTGCCCAGAAGGAATACGCTGCCGCGGTCGGCCACCTGATGCCGCTCACCCGCAACAGCAACAATTACCTAGCCGCCCACGCCAACTACTTCATCGGGTACGCCAACATGGCGCTCGGTCAGCCCGAAGACGCGGTCAAACGGTACCAGCGGGTACGCGCCAACTTCCCGAAGACCAAGATTGCCAGCTTCGCCAACCTGCAGCTCTCGCAGGCGATGCTCGCGACCGCGGATACCGCCCAGACACTGCTCTCGGTGAGCCAGTTGGCGCAGATGTTCAAGACCGGCGAGCTGTCCGGGGTCGGCAACTACCTGTCCGGCGTCATCCTCTACCAGACCGGCGAGTACAAGTCCGCTGCCGACCAGTTTGAACTCATCATCATGAACTACGCTGAGACGTCACTGCGCGAACCGGCTTGTGCCATGCTCCTGCTGTCACTCAATACCTCCGGCGCGTTCGAGAAGGTGGTGGCAATTGGGGCCAAGTATGTCGCGGACTACCCGGATGAGCCATCGGAGTGGCGCGCCAAAACACTCCACTTCCTTGCCGAGGGGTTCTACTATTACGGGAAGTACGACGAGGCGGACGCCTACTACAAGAGCGCCTACACCCACAACGCTAGTTCCGACGTAGCTCCGTACGCGCGTCTCGGCCGTTCCTTCTGTCTCTACCACCTGGGTCGACTCGGCGAAGCGACCAACGGGTTCAAAGGACTGCTCAACGCCCGGATCACCGACACCCTGTTCACAATCAGCGCCTACCTGGGATACGGCTACAGCATCTTCAACCAGGGCGAGAACCTCAAGGCGCTTGACGTATTCGAGGCGCTGGC
>CBDUZK010000117.1:0-6315 GCA_965371675.1 uncultured bacterium
GCGAATATCTGGATATCCTTGGTCGGGGACCAGTCCGACTCCAGTTTGGCGTCACGCGCGCGGCAGCGCACCCGGAAGGTGCCGCCCCGGGTCCAGGTGTGGGCCGTGCTCTCCGGCTGCCCGGAAGCCACGTTCGCGGTCCAGTCGGACAGGCCGTCGCCCCAGTCAAACTGGTAGGACACCGAGTCGCCGTCCGGGTCGATCGTGGTCGCGGTGAACGTATACGGACTGCTGGCGTACCCGCTGTCCGGTCCGATCGGAGCGACCGGGATCTCGGGCGGATTGCCGCAGCCCGCGGCCATGGTCAGGAACGCGATTGCGGTCAAGGTGAAACCGGGCACAAGGATTCTCTTCATGGGGAAACTATGGCCGCCGCCGGGCCGGGTGTCAAGCGGGCGGGTCTTCAATCTCGATACTCTCGACCGCCATCTCCTGGCCCGAGAGCACCTCGGCCCCGGCGTTGCAGGAACAGATGTCCTCCAGGTCCGAGAACTCGCGCCCGCACTTCGGGCACCGCAGCACCAGCGGCACCCGGCGGAACTCAAGCACCGCGTCCGCGGCCACGGTCCCGACCTTCATCATGTCGAAGTAGTAGCGGACGCTGTCCGGCACCACCCCGGCCTCGTCGCCGACCAGCAGCTTGATTCCGGTCACCCGGCTCGCGCCGTGCCGCTCCGCCTCGGCGCACACCTGGTCCACCATGCTCCGGGTGATTGCGAACTCATGCATCGGCAGTCAGGCGGGTCGGGTCCGGGCCCGACCCGGACTCAGGAAAGACTCCTCAGCAGGCGGTGCGCGACCGAATCGCTCGGCGCGCGCTTCAGCCAACTCTCGATCACCCGCTTCGCGCGCACGGTGTCGAACACCTCTTCGAGGTAGAACTTGTACAATGCCTGCACCGGCTCCGGCCGGTTCGGCGACGCGGCGACCGCTTCCTGGTACGCGGCCTCGGCCCGAACCGGATCGCCCATCGCCTGGTAGGCCAACCCGCGGCGCAGCATCAGTTCCGGGTCGTCGAACCCGAGCGCCTGGATCGAATCGATGTAGGCGAGCGCGTGTTCATAGTCCTGGTTCAGCATCGCGAATATCGACAGGTGGTAGAACAACGGCACCCGGCGCTGGTCGTCGAGGTTGAAATCCATCGCCTTGGTCAGCACGGTCTGCGCTTCCTGCGAACGCCCGAGCCGGTTGTACTCGGTGGCAAGCGCCAGGTAGCTCGCCGCGTAGTTGATCAGCAGCCCCCGCGTGTTCTCGTCCTTGCGCACCCGCGGGTCAAGCATCGCGTTCATCTTGTACACGTTGAACAACAGGTCATAGGTCAACTCGGCATTCACCTGGTTGGTGCCGTAGGTCGGCACGACCCGGTTCACCAGCCCTTCGAGCTTCAGGTAACCCTTGTAGTCGCCGAGGTTGTCGGTCGAGACCGTGGTCGCGAAGTAGACCGGCGTGCGCGGCTTGTAGCCCGACCCGAACACCTTGGCGATGTACTCCTCGGAGGAACACCCGTAGTCCTGCGGCCACTTCAGCTTCACGCCGCCCGCGGTCGCGACGATGTCCCGCATCATGATGTCTTTCAACAGGAACGTCCGCCCGTTGTCGCCGACGAACCCCTGGGGCAGCCGGTCGATCTCCTCGACCGAGAACGAGATCGGTGCGCCCCACACCTTGAGCTGCTTGCAGTACCAGTTCGTGTTCAGCAGCGACAGGTTGGCCACCCCGACGTTCTTGCCGAAGTTCGGGTCCAGGTCGGCCACGCGCGAGGGAACGGTCTGCATGAACCAGAGCGGGAACGTATCGTTGTCCCCGTTGGTGAAGATGACCGCCTTCTCACCCGTACACGACACCAGCATGTTGTACCCGTACTCGGCCGGAATCCAGTTGTGGCGCCGGGTGACGCCGTCGTAGTTGATGAACATCGGCACGAACCCGTAGGCCACGGTCGCGCCGGCCAGGACCCAGACCAGCGCCTTCTTCAGCTTCAGGCTCTCAATCGTCCAGCGCAGAAACGCATGCACCCCGACCCCGATGAAGATGGTGTAGAACACGAACGAGAATGCGTAGAAGTAATCACGCTCGCGCACCTCGCGGAACCTGAGATGCGCCCGCGGGTCGGACGGCGAGTGCTTCAGGTTCAGGTAGGTAATCAGGCCGAGCGACGCGACCAGCAGCGCGGCGAAAATCAGCACGAACGACTTCTTCTCGTTCCTGTAGTGATGCCAGATGCCCCACAGCCCGAGCAGCGGCGGAACCATGCCGAACACCGCCTGCCACTTCACCCCGAGGAAGATGTCGAAGAACCGCTCCCCGCCCCACTGCCAGAAGAAGTAGCGCAGGTAGAACTTGATCTGCTCGAAGTAGGCGATGAACACGTTGTAGGCCGGGTTCTGGTTCATGCGGTAGTCCTGCTCGGTCAGGAACTGGGTCTTGCGCGGCAGCAGCTTCATCGGGTCGTACTGCTCGCGCCGCAGGACGCTCACGAAGTCGCGCCAGTTCGACGGGTCCACCTCGTTGATCGGCGGCCCGGTCTTGGCGCGAATCAGCATCAGGAACTGCACCGAACCGGCGACGAACACCAGTCCGAGCATCAGCCCGACGTACTTCATGTCGAGCCGCCCCTGCGTGTGCAGCCAGTACAGGTACGCTCCGAACCCGAGCATGAAGACAATCATCAGCACCCGGGTCGTTATCCACATCTCGACCACGGCAATCGTCGGCGACGCCAGGAACAGGACCGCATTGGCCATCATCTCCCCGCCGGTCGCGACATAGCCCACCGCCACCGCGACGCCCAGCAGGCCCAGGCCCCAGATGATCGAAACCGTGGTGTCGGACCGCTCCATCAACCGGATTCCGGAATAGATCGCGGTCAACATCAGGGCCGCGACCACCACCTTGAGCACGATGCTCTCCGGGCCCGTGCCCGGCATCGCGGCGACCGAAAGGATGGTGGTGAACCCCAGCCCGAACTCAAATATCCGCAGTTGCAGTATCGCCCTCCGGTTGACAACCAGGCAGAATACCAGGACCGCGAACACGACGATCATCGGCGTGAAGTGAATCCCGGTGGCGAGGAACAGCATGAACACCGCCAGCAGAATCAACCGGTTGTCGCCGATGCCGGCCTCCACCTTCTTGCGCCAGCGCATCGCCATGTACAACACAGTCAGGGCGATTGCGGCCGATGGTCCATACACCTCGGCCTCGACGCAGTTGTCCCAGAACGAATGGGCGAACGCGCACATCAATGCGCCGAACACCGCGGCGACGTACTTGAGCCACGGGTGCTTGTCGCGCTTGGGGAACAGCGATATCAGGTGCACGATAATCAGGTAGATGAGCCCGCTCGTCAGGGCACCGGACAGCACGGAGATGAAGTTCACCCGGAACGCGATCTCGGCCCCGAGCGGGAGGAGCGTGAACAGATGACCGATTGCCACAAACAACGGCGTGCCCGGCGGGTGCGGGATGCCGAGAACAAAGGACGCGGCGATGAACTCGCCGCAGTCCCAGAACGCGGCGGTCGGGCCGACACTGTAAAGGTAGACGGCCATCACGACCCCGAAAACACCGCCGAACAGGATCCAACGTATCCGCTTTTCGGTCATCAGCTAAGCCTCCTTGAGCAAAGATTGGCTGATATTATACCTGAGCTGTGCCGGAGTCAATCCAATCAGCAGCCGCCCGCGACTCGCGAACGTGATCCGCCCGTTGGTTTCCGACACCACCACCGCCAGCGCGTCGGTCTGGGTCGCGATCCCGAGCGCGGCCCGGTGCCGCATCCCGAGGAACCCGCTCTTGTACGTGACGTCGCTCAACGGCAGTGTGCAACCGGCCGCGACAATCCGGCTGCCGACCACAATTACCGCCCCGTCGTGCAGCGGCGACGGCGGCGTGAATATCGACACGATCAACGGGGCCGAAACCCGGGCGTCGAGCTGCGTACCGGTGTCGGCGTAGTCCCGGAGCCCGATCTCGCGCTCCACCACGACCAGCCCGCCGATCCGCCGCTGCTTCATCAGGGTCGCGGCTTCGACCACTTCGTCCACCACGTCCTGCGCCGCGTCGTGCTTGAGCAGGAACCGCAACGACCGATACCGGCCGAGTCGGGCCAGCAGGTTCCGGATCTCCGGCTGGAAGATGATGACGAACGCGACCAGCCCGGCCGTCGCCAGGGAACGGATAATCATCCCGAGCGCCTTGAAATCGAGCCACCGCGCGACAAAGGACAGCACGACCAGCAGCAACAGCGCGTACATCATCCGGATTGCCCGCGTGCCCTTCAGGAAGCGCAGGAAGTAGAATACCAGCAACGCCACCAGCAGTATGTCGATGGCGTCGATTACGCGGAACGTGATGAAGGACAGCATCTACCCGCCTTTCCGAATCGCGTCGTACATCCCCAGCGCCCGCACCGCGGCCCGCACGTCGTGCACGCGCAGCACGTTCGCCCCGTTCGCGGCCGCGACCACGCACGAGGCGAGCGTCGCTTCGAGCCGTTCGTCCGGCTCCAGGCCCAGCGCCTTCGCAATGAATGACTTGCGCGAAGTCCCGATCATGATCGGACGCCCGAGGGTCGCGAGTTCGGACAGCCGGCGCAGGATTTGAAGGTTGTGCGCGAGCGTCTTGCCGAACCCGATGCCCGGGTCCACAATCATCCGGCTGCGCTCCACGCCCGCCTGCTCGCCCCGCTCCAGCGCCTGGTCCAGCCGCTCAACCAGCTCCGCCATCAGGTCGTCATAGACCGGGTCCTGCTGCATGGTCGCGGGCCGCTCCGGCAGGTGCATCAGCACGCACGGCACCCCGGCCCGGGCCACCACCTCCGCCAGCTTCGGGTCCGCCGTGAAACCGGACACGTCATTCACCATCTGCGCCCCGGCATCAAGCGCGGCCCGGGCAACGGTCGCGCTCGTCGTATCGACCGACACCAACGCCTTCGCCCGGCTGCACACTTTCTTCAGCACCGGCACGAGCCGCTTCACCTGCCCCGCATCCGGCACCGGCTCCGACCCCGGCCGGGTCGACTCCGCGCCGACGTCGATGAAGTCCGCGCCCTCCTCTTCCATCTGCGCGGCCCGTTCCGCCGCGGCTGCCGGGTCCAGGTACTGCCCGCCGTCGTAGAACGAATCCGGCGTCACGTTCAGGATTCCCGTGACGTACGTACGCTCGCCCAGGTCCAGCTCCCGGTCTCCGAACCGCACCTTCAGGTCTGCGGCGAACGCCCGCCGCTCGACTTCCAGCAGCCGGGGGACAATCCGCGCGACGCACTCCGGCTGGTGCCGCAACCGCTCGGCCATGAACGGAAGCTGTCGCCGGTTGACGAACAGGATTGCGTCGCTGTGCTTCGCCCGCCCGGACGCGACGTCGTGGTGGACCGCGCAATCCGCACCGCAGGCAAGCGCGGTCTGCTTCAGGATATTCGCCCCCGCGGTCGACAGACCATCGACCTTGAACGCCATCGCCTGGTGCTTGTGCGCGAAGATCGACCGGCATATTTCGTCCGCCCCGACCCGGGCCAGCTCCTGCCGGAAGTCGTTCTCCTGGTCAATCGCGAGAATGCGCACCACAATATATACGCCGACCCCTTGACCATGTCAACAGCAACCTGCAACCGACATCGTTGACCGCATCCGGGCCACGGCTATAGTATCGGGTTCGCAAACCCTGGAGGTACGTATGAAAAAGACCGTTCTCGCTCTCATAACCGTCGCCCTGCTCGCGCCGGCCCTCGCTCTCAACCCGATCGAGCTCATCGGCGGCGTCGGCGAAGACCTGCTCGAAGATTACTCCCGCCCGCTGGTCGAATCCTACGGCGTGGCGATGGGCACCGGCTGGTACCATTCGGCCAGGTCCCACAAGGTGCTCGGCTTCGACATCGGTGTGAGGGTAATGGGCATCATGATTCCCGAAGGCGCCAAGACCTTCACCGCCCGGGTCAAGGCCTGCTCGGTGACCACCACCGGAATCGACACCTTCTACGTCGACATCGAAGGCGCGTCCACCATCTTCGGCCCGAGCGGCAGGCAGCCGGTCAACGTCCCGGGCCAGTACTCGGTCGGCATCCCGCCCGAGCTGCCCGGCGGTCTCGGCGTGGACTTCATGCCATTCGTCCTGCCCCAGGCATCGATCGGCCTGCCCCTCGGCCTCGAAGTCACCGCGCGCTACATCCCGTGGCCCTTCGAAGGCAAGACGGTCCAGTTCCTCGGGGTCGGGGTCAAAGAAGAGCTCACCTCGTGGATAAAGAAGATGCCGCTCAACATCGCCATCCAGGGCTTCTACCAGCAGTTCACGATTGAGGACGCCATCAACTCCAGGACC
>CBDUZK010000118.1:0-6303 GCA_965371675.1 uncultured bacterium
CGGGAGACCGGGCGCTTGAAGTCATCAGGAACCGCATCGATGAGTTCGGGGTGTTCGAGCCGATCATCCAGAAGATCGGGCAGGACCGGATCCTGATCCAGTTGCCCGGTGTGGACCGGCAGCGGGCCAAGAGCCTGATTGGCCAGACCGCGCAGCTTGAATTCCAGCTTGTGGCCGAGGAACGGATGACCTACGACGCCCTGAAGAAGATCGACGACCGGGTCGAGACGTCGCTGGTCGGGGAAGAGGTCGGAGCCGACACCTCGGTCGAATCCGGGACCGCCGGGTTCGACACGACCGGCTCGGATACCGGCTGGGCCGCGGACGTGCCCGGCGAAGAGGAAATCGGCAGCTTCCTGAGCTACGTGCGGACCATCGGCCGTGACTTCGGGGTGGACGAGAGCGACTACCAGGAGTTCAAGCGTCTGCTTGAAGGAACCCGGGAGTACTGGCCGGAAGACTACGAGTTCCTGTTCGGGTCGTCCGAAGAATTCGAAGGACGCGGGGTCCGCCGATTGTACATGATGAAGGCCGAGCCCGAGATGTACGGCTCGGCGATCAAGGACGCCCGCCCGGCTCCGTACCAGGGTTCGAGCCCGTCGATGATGAACACCTGGATCGTGAGCCTGAAGCTTGAGCGGAAGGACGCGGTCAAGTTCTCCCAGGTTACGGGTCGGAACATCGGACGACGGCTGGCAATCGTGCTTGACGGCGTGGTCAAGTCGGCGCCGGTGATCGAGTCACGGATACCGCCGGACGGCAACGCGATGATAACGACCAACGACGTGAACCCGGACGATGCCCGCGACCTGGCGATTGTGCTCCGGTCCGGCGCGCTGCCGGCCCCGGTCGAGATTGTCGAAGAGCGGTCGGTCGGGCCGTCACTGGGCAACGACTCAATCCGCCGCGGGGTGATGGCCGGCCTGGTCGGCGCGCTGGCCGTGCTGCTGTTCATGATTATCTACTACTCGGCCGGCGGTGTGCTCGCCAACATGGCGCTGATATTCAACGTGTTCTTCCTGCTGGCGATACTGTCCGGGCTCCGGGCGACGCTGACCCTGCCCGGTCTCGCCGGCATCGCGCTGACCATCGGCATGGCGGTGGACGCCAACGTGCTGGTGTTCGAGCGAATCCGGGAGGAGTTACGTGCGGGCAAGACCACGATGGCCGCGGTCGACACCGGGTACGACCGGGCCCTGGTCACGATTATCGACGCGAACGTCACCACGGTCATAACCGCAATCGCGCTCTACTTCATCGGCAGCGGCCCGATTCGCGGATTCGCCATCACGCTCATAACCGGTCTGGTGATCAACGTGATTACGGCCGTGTTCCTGACCAGGTTCGTGTTCGACTGGTTCCTGAGCAGGTTCGAAGTCAAGAAGCTGAGGATCTGAGATGAGACTGATCAAGCAGACCAACATCAACTTCGTCGGACGCCGCCGGGTCTTCTTCATTGTGTCGGGCGTCATGATCGCCCTGAGCGTACTGAGCGTCGTGCTGCACGGCGGGCTGAACTACGGGGTCGATTTCACCGGTGGCACGCTGGTCCAGGTGCGCTTCTCCGAGCCGGTGGCGACGGACGCGGTGCGTTCGGCAATCGAGGCGCTCGGTGAAGGCGGGGCGTCGATCCAGCAGGACGATGCCGGCGACTTTCTGATCCGGGTCCGGGTCCGCGAGTTCGGCGCGGGGACAGTGGGTTTCTCGGACCGCCTGCGCGCTCAGTTTACCGAATCATTCCCGGGCGTCGAGTACGAGGTCCTGCGCGAGGAAACGGTCGGGCCGCGGATTTCCAAGGAGTTGCAGGGCAAAGTGCTGCTGGCGATACTGATCGGCATCATCGGGATCATGTTCTACGTCAGCATCCGGTTCGACTTCCGGTTCGGTGCCGGCGCGGTCATGGCGCTGATTCACGACGCGGTCATCACCGTCGGGATGGTTTCCCTGTTCAACAAGGAGATCACCATCACCCTGATTGCCGCAATCCTGACCGTCATCGGGTACTCGGTGAACGACTCAATCGTGGTGTCCGACCGGATCCGCGAGGGCGTGAAGAAGCTGCGCAAGGAATCATTCTCGACCATCGTGAACCTGGCGGTGAACCAGGTGCTCAACCGGACGGTCGTGACGTCGATGACCACCCTGTTCATCACGATCTCGATGCTGATCATGGGTGCGGCGACGATCAAGGACTTCGCGCTCGTGATGACGATCGGCATCGTTATCGGGACCTACTCCTCGATCTTCGTCGTGGCCAACTCGGTGGTTGAATGGGAAGCGCTACTTCCCAGCAAGCGCCGCCGCCGCTAAAGGGTCCGCGTCTCTTCTTCGAGGCGCTGCTCGGCAGCGGCCTGTTCACCGGCTACTCACCGGTAGCGCCGGCTACGGTTACGAGCCTGTTCGTGCTCGTGCCGGCGTACTTCCTGCGACCGATGCCGCTCTGGCACGCGGTCGCGGCGGTGGTCATCTTCTTCGTCGGGGTCCCGATTGCGACCGACCTCGAACGCAACTGGGGCAAGGACCCGGGCCGGGTCACAATCGACGAAGTGGTCGGGACCCTGATCACCTTCTTCCTGCTGCCCGGGCTTACGGTGTGGGGATTCCTGCTCGGGTTCCTGGTCTGGCGTTTCTACGACATCGTCAAACTGCCGTTCATCGACCGGTCGCAGCAACTGCCCGGTGGCTGGGGCATCATGGTGGACGATGTCCTGGCCGGCATCTGCGCCAACCTCACACTCCAACTGCTGTTCCGGGTCGGGCCGCTGCTGGTTCCCGCGATTGTCCGTTACTTCCTGATATGAAGCCGGTCCCGGCTCCCCGCACCGAACTGGTCGTGGTCGGTGACGAACTGCTCTCCGGCCGGACAATCGATACCAACTCCGCGTTCATCGGTCGTCGGCTCGGGGACCTGGGTATCGTCCCGGCCGAGCGGTCGGTGGTGGCCGACCGGCCGGAAGACATCACCAGTGCCCTTGAGCGCTCGCTCGCCGGCTCGGAGCTGGTGTTCGTGCTCGGCGGGCTCGGCCCGACCCCGGACGACCGGACCCTTGACGCGGTCGCCCGGCTGACCGGCCGTGAACTGAAACCAGACCCCACCGCGGTGCGGCGCATCAAGGGTTACTTCCGGCGAGCCGGACGGGCAGTGCCGGCCGGTGCGCTCCGGCAGGCGCTGGTGCCGCGCGGCGCGCGGACTTTTCCGAACCCGGCCGGCATGGTTCCCGGTATGACTATGGCGCACGGCCCCAGTCGGTTGGTGCTGCTGCCCGGGGTCCCGGTGGAACTCCGGGCAATCTGGGATTCAGGCGTCGGGAAGATGATTGAGTCTGCGTACCGGTTGCGGCCGAGGCATACGGTGACAGTGCGGACGTTCGGGGTTCCGGAGGCGACGCTGGCCGCCCGGCTCACGCGGGTCCTCGGTGGACGGAAGGGCGTCGAGCCCGCATTCTATCCGTCGACCTCGGGGGTGGACGTCGTGCTCCGAAGCGGGTCGCTGCGAGCGTTGAGCCAGGCCCGGCGGGCCGTGGTCGCCGCAATCGGCCCGGCCGTGTACGAAGTCGGGACCCGCGCGCTCGAAGAGGTTATCGGTGAGAAACTCAAGGCCCGCAACCTGAAGCTGGCGGTGGCCGAGTCCTGCACCGGCGGGTTGGTTGGCGACCGGGTGACCGATATCCCGGGCAGTTCCGCGTGGTTCCGGGGCGGGGTCACGGCCTATGCGAACGAGGTGAAGACCGGGGTGCTCGGGGTGCGGCTGGAGACACTCGGTCGGCACGGCGCGGTCAGTCGCAAGACCGTGGTCGAGATGGCCCGGGGCGTCTGCCGGGTGCTTGGCGCCGACGTCGGGATTGCGGTTTCCGGTATCGCGGGTCCGGGTGGGGGCACTTCGGACAAGCCGGTCGGCCTGGTCTATGTGGCGGTGGCACATGATGGCCGGGTGCAGACCCGGCACCATCGGTTCACCGGCACGCGGCGGATGGTGAAAGAACGGGCGGCGACAGCCGCGCTCGACCTGTGTCGGCGCGTGCTGAGTGCCCGGGCAGGAGGACGGAAATGAGATGCTTCGTCGCGGTGGACATGCCTGGTCGGGTGCGGGACCGAATCGGGCACCTGCAGGACAGACTGCGGCACCAGGGCGATGGCGTACGCTGGGTGCGGCCGGACCGGATGCACCTGACCCTGGCGTTCCTGGGCGACGTGACTGCGGAGTTCGTGCAGGCGGCCCGGCGCCCGCTGCAGGTCGCGGCAGCCGGGCACAGGCCGTTCTACGCGCAACTGGTCAAGCTGGGCGCATTCGGCAGCCCGGGACGCTCCCGGGTAGTGTGGCTCGGCGTGAAGACCGGCGCGGACCGGCTCCGGGCTCTGCGGGCGACGGTCGTGGGCGCGCTGGAGACGGTCGGGTTCAAGCCCGAGTTTCGGGCGTTCAACCCGCACCTGACTCTCGGGCGGCTGCGGGTTCCCCGGGACGTCAGCCGGTTGCTGGCGCAGGAGTTCCGATGCGACCCGTACGGAATCGACCGGTTCGTGCTCTTCGAGAGCGTACTCACGCCCCAGGGGCCGGAGTACACCCGGCTCGCCGAGTTCCCGCTGGGCAAGGCTCCGGCCGCAGTTGAATAACCGCTGTCCAGCACGGGTATCATTGAGTATACTGAGGAGGCAGTCATGTTGAAGTTTACACCGGCAGCCTGGATTATCGGCGGGCTGATCCTGGCCGCGCTGGAGATGGTCGTGCCGGGATTCGTCCTGCTCTGGTTCGGCGTGGCCGCGGTCGTGACCGGGATCCTGGCGCTATTCGTCCACAACTGGATTGTCCAGCTCGCGGTGTTCGCCGGGCTGTCGGCAGCGCTCGTTTTCACGTCACAGCTCATCTCGCGGAGGCTGACGAAGCCGGAGCCCGAGCCGGTCGGCGCGAACCGGATGCGCGGAGTCGAGGGCCGGGTGGTGCGTGACATCGAGGCGTCCGCGTTCGGCCGGGTCAAGGTCGGCGGCGAAGAGTGGCGGGCGACCGCGGACCAGGCGATTGCAGTTGGAAAGAAAGTGAAAGTCATTGAAGTCGAGGGGACCCACCTTGTGGTGGAGCCCGTAAGTGAAGGGAGTGAGTGATGCCGGTTACACTGATTGTCGTAATCATCCTGTTCGTGTTCTTCATGGCCCTGATGGGCATCAAGATCGTCCGACCGTTCCAGCTTGCGTGCGTGGAGCGGTTCGGCAAGTACCAGCGGACGGCCCAGCCCGGGCTGAACTTCATCGTCCCGTTCCTGGACCGGATGATCAAAGTGGACATCCGCGAGCAGGTGGCGGACGTGCCGCCCCAGGACGTGATCACCAAGGACAACGCCACCGTGATGGTGGACGCGGTCATCTACTACGAAGTGACCGACCCGGTCAAGGTGCTGTACAACGTGGCCCAGTTCCGGCTGGCGACCATCAAGCTGGCCCAGACCAACCTCCGTAACCTGATCGGCGACCTGACGCTCGACGAGTCGCTGACTTCGCGCGACCGGATCAACACCAAGCTGCGGGACGTGCTCGACGAGGCGACCGACAAGTGGGGCGCGAAAGTCACACGGGTCGAGCTCCAGCGGATCGAGCCGCCGGGTGACGTCACCCAGGCGATGCACCAGCAGATGAAAGCGGAACGCGAACGCCGGGCCCGGGTGCTTGAAGCCGAAGGCATCAAGGCCGCGGCGATTCTCGAAGCCGACGGCCAGCGCCAGGCCCAGGTTCTCCGGGCCACCGGCCAGGCCGAGGCGATACAGAAAGTCGCGACCGCTGAGAAGTTCAAGCTCCTGACCGTTGCCGAAGGTGAAGGCCAGGCGATTGAGCGCGTGTACGGTGCAATCCACAACGGCAAGCCGACCCGGGACCTGATTGCCATCAAGTACCTCGAAGCCCTGGCCAAGATGGCGGACGGCAAGTCGAGCAAGATGTTCATCCCGTACGAAGCGTCCGGGGTCATGGGCTCAATCGGCATGATTGCCGACCTGCTCAAGGAAAAAGGGTCCGGGGACAAACCGCTCCAGCGGCCCTCGGCTCCGCCGCAGAGCTAGACAGCCGGCAAGCGACAGTTGCACAGGCCCGCCGCAAGGCGGGCCTGCTGCTGCGGCCAGTGGACCGCGAAATCCGGGACCGTACCTCGACCGGCTGGGACTGTCCCTTGGATTTCGCGGGCAGCAATCTGCAATCGCCAATCTACAATCTGAAATCAGCACGGTGCTCCGGGCCGTGGGGGGGACGACTCAGGGGACGGTGGGGAGGACGGTGGGGAGGACGGCGGTCCCCACCGTGGGCCGGACCGTGGGCTGGACG
>CBDUZK010000119.1:0-6300 GCA_965371675.1 uncultured bacterium
CACCTCTAACTACTATCAGTGAAAATCACCTGTTTTGCCGCACTTTTCGACCAAAAAGCACGTAAGTCACGCAAATCGGTAGCCCCCGGACGGTCCCCCCCACGGTCCTCCCCACGGTGGGGTCCACGGTCCTCCCCACGGTGGGGTCCACGGTCCTCCCCACGGTCCTCCCGGTCGTGGGGACCATCGTCCGCCCCATGGTCTACCTCGTGGTCGCCCCGGCGGTGGGGCCAACGGTGGCCCTCGCGGTCCGGGCCACGGTCCCACCCACGGTTCACCCGGCGGTCCAGCCCATGGTGGAGCCCACGGTGGGGACCGCCGCCCTCCCCACCGTCCCCTGAGTCGTCCCCCCCACCGCCCGGGGCACGGTGCGGACCACCGTGCGGGCTGAGGACTGAAGAGTGAGGATAGAGGACTGAGGAATCACGGCTTTCGCTCCTCCATCCTCATTCCTCTATCTTCGTTCCTCCTTCTTCCTCCCTCTTCCCTGCACATTCACACAGAGGTCATTCCACGGGTTGACACCCACAACTGATTGTCCTATACTCCCGGAGCAGATAACGATTTGGATTCAGTTTGACCCTTTTCTCTCTCGGAGTGAACCCGGCGGCCGAACAGCGATAGCTGAACAGTATCGGTTCGGACCGTCCGGCAGGACCGGACCAGGCAATCCCTAAAGGAGAGCATAGATGACTCAGGAAGACCTCAAGCGCATGAAGATGAGCGAGCTCTACAGCCTCGCCGAGTCGCTCACCATCGGTGGCTACCGCGACAAGCGCAAGCAGGGGCTGGTCATGGCCATCATGGAGGCGGAGTCGCGCAAGCAGAGGGGCAAGGGCGAAGGCATCGAAGTGGCCGGGACGCTTGAGGTTCTCGAAGAGGGCTTCGGCTTCCTGCGCTCGGCCGACTACAGCTACCTGCCGTCTTCCGACGACGTCTACGTTTCCCCCTCCCAGATGAAGAAGTTCGGGCTCAGGACCGGCGATACGATTGTCGGCACCGCGCGCGCGCCCAAGAACAGCGAGCGTTACTACGCCCTGCTCAAGATTGACACCGTCAACAAGGCCGACATCGGGGAGCTGCGCTCCCGGGTGCCGTTCGACGCCCTCACCCCGTTGTACCCGCAGGAACGAATTCAACTGGAAGTCGAGAAGGAAAACGATTTCTCCAAACGGGTATTCGACCTGTTCGTCCCGATCGGCAAGGGCCAGCGCGGCCTGATTGTGTCCCCGCCGCGCGCCGGCAAGACCATGCTGCTCCAGAAGGTCGCCAACAGCATATCGGCGAACCACCCGGAGGTGACGCTGATCATCCTGCTGATTGACGAGCGCCCCGAGGAAGTGACCGACATGGAACGGTCGGTGAAGGCCGAAGTCATCAGTTCGACCTTCGATGAGGCCCCGGAGCGCCACGTCCAGGTGGCGAAGATGGTGCTCCAGAAGGCGCGGCGCCTGGTCGAGCAGAAGCACGACGTCGTCATCCTGCTCGATTCCATCACCCGTCTCTCCCGGGCGCACAACCTGGTCGTGCCGCACTCGGGCCGGACGCTCTCCGGCGGCCTGGACTCGAACGCACTCCAGAAGCCGAAGAAGTTCTTCGGCGCGGCCCGCAACATCGAAGAGGGCGGCAGCCTCACCATCATCGCGACCGCGCTGGTCGAGACCGGCTCGCGCATGGACGAGGTCATCTTCGAGGAGTTCAAAGGCACCGGCAACCTCGAACTGATTCTCGACCGCCGGCTCGCCGACCGCCGCATGTTCCCGGCAATCGATCTTCAGCGGTCCGGCACGCGCAAGGAAGAGTTGCTGCTCTCCGAGTTTGAGATCAGCCGGGTCTGGGTGATGCGCAAGCTGCTTGCCGAACTCAACCCGGTCGAGATGATGGAGTTCGTCCTGACCAAGATGCGCCTGACGAAGAACAACAAAGAGTTCCTTGAGTCGATGAGCGAGGGCTGATTGAAATGAAAGACAAAATCCACCCGAAGTACGAAGAGACCGAGATCAGTTGCACCTGCGGCAACACGATCAAGACCCGTTCCACCAGGGGCAAGATGAGCGTCGATATCTGCTCCGCCTGCCACCCGTTCTTCACCGGCAAGCAGAAGCTCGTCGACGCGGCCGGCCGGGTCGAGAAGTTCCGCCGGAAGTACGGCGACGCGGTCCCGGTCCGGAAGAAGAAGTAGCAGCCACAGCGTGCTGGAATCGATTGCGGACCTGTCCGCGCGCCTGCAGCACGCGAAGGAGTTTCTTTGACCTGGCCGGGCGTCAGGTAGAGCAGAAGAAACTCCAGTCCGGCAGCCTCCAGCCCGATTTCTGGAACAACCGGACCCACGCCCAGGAAGTGATGCGGCGTATCGCCGCGCACCAGGACATAATCGAGCGTTTCGAGCGACTGGAACGCGACATCACCGACGCCGGCGAAATCGCCTCGCTGTTCGAGGACGACAAGTCGGCGTCCACCGAACTCGACGAGAGCATCACCCGGATTGAGAAGGAACTGCGCTCGCTTGAGGAGCTGGGCATGTTCGACTCTCCGGAGGACGCCCGGTCGGCAATCCTGTCGATTCATCCCGGCGCCGGCGGGACCGAGTCCTGCGACTGGGCCGAGATGCTCTATCGCATGCACACGCGCTACATCGAAGGCCAGGGCCTGAAAAGCCGCGTGCTCGACTACCAGGCCGGGGACATCGTCGGCCTGAAGGACGTCACCATCGAGATTACCGGCACCAACGCCTACGGGTTGCTCAAGTCGGAAGCCGGCGTCCATCGGCTCGTCCGCACGTCGCCGTTCGACGCCAACCAGCGTCGGCATACCAGCTTCGCCGCGGTATCGGTCCTGCCGGAAGTCGATGACATCGAGGTCGAGGTCAATGCCGGCGACCTCAGGATCGACACCTTCCGGGCCGGCGGCCACGGCGGCCAGAATGTCAACAAGATCAGTTCCGCGGTTCGGATTACGCACGTCCCGACCCGGATCGTCGTCGTCTGCCAGAACGAGCGGTCGCAGCTCCAGAACAAGCAGAACGCTCTCAAGGTCCTGCGGGCCCGGCTCTACGACCACTACAAGCAGGCGCGGGACAGGGAGCGCCACAAGATTGAGCAGGCCAAGACCGATATCGCCTGGGGACACCAGATCCGCTCCTACGTGTTTTTCCCGTACCAGATGGTGAAGGACCATCGCACCGGGCTCGAAACCCACAACGTCGAAGCGGTCATGAACGGGGAAATCGAGCAATTCGTCCACGCCTACCTCAAGCAGACCAGTACCTCGGACACCCCGCCCGGGGACGCCGGCAGGTAATACTTGACATTCGCGGGTTCCGCGGTATTACAATGCCTCATGGTCGGCTCGAACGACGACCGCAGGCAGCACACTAACCAACGGAGGCAAGCATGAAAGTAACGATCGACAAGGAACTGTGCAGCGGCTGCGAGCTGTGCGTCGGCAGTTACCCGGACATGTTCGAGATGGACGGCGACGTCGCCAAGGTCAAAGTCGACCTCGTTCCCGAGGGCGCCGAGGACGACGCACGGCAGTCGGTCGAGGACTGCCCGGTCGAAGCCATCAAGCTCGAAGAGTAGGCTTCCACCCACCCGAAACTGACGCCCGTCCCGCTGAGTCGGGACGGGCGTCGTGCTATCCGGGATGACCGGCAGGAACGGGCAGACGGGACCGGCACTGGAACTGTTCAGTCGGACGCAGGCCGAGCCGGGTCCGAACCGGTCGAACCGGTCGCAACCCTGCGGGGACGCCGGACCGCGTCGACTTCTTTCCGCACCCGGCCGAGCGCTGCCCGGAACCCGCGGACAACGAACCGGCGTTTGCCGTCGCCCGACTCATCCTTCAGCACCTGGCCCGCGCCGATAATCAGGCTGATGAGACGCCCGCTCGCCGACGACACCGTGAACGTCCGCGTGACCATCTGTCGCTGGAGATGACGCCGGATTGCGGCCTTCAGTTCGTCGATGCCCGCGCCGGTGTGACCCGACACGAACACTGACGACTCATAGCTGCGCTTGAGTCGCTGCCGGGCGACGCGGTCGAAGACAAGGTCCAACTTGGAGAAAACCATCAACGCGGGCACGTCCCCTGCCCCGATTTCGACCAGCGTATCATTGGCCACGTCCACGCGTCGGTCGAGCTGGCTGTCCGACGCGTCCACGACGTGCAGCAGCAGGTCCGCCTCGCGCGCCTCGGACAGTGTCGCCCGGAAACTCGCGACGAGCTGGTGGGGCAGCCCCCGGATGAACCCGACCGTATCGGTCAGCAGCAGGCGCATGTGGCGGTCGATTTCAAGCGGCTTCGTGTTCGGGTCGAGCGTCGCGAACAACTGGTCCGACACCTTGACCCGGGCCGAGGTGAGACGGTTGAACAGCGTGGACTTACCCGCATTCGTATAGCCGACAAGAGCGACCCGGGACATCGCGGCACGGCGACGACGCTGCGTCGCGCGTTCGCGGTCAATCCGGACCAGCGATTTGCGCAGGACCCCGATGCGCTGCCGGATTCGACGGCGGTCCACCTCCAGCCTCGTTTCCCCGGGCCCGCGCGTCCCGATCCCGCCTCCCAGCCGTGACATCTCGACACCCCTACCGGTGAGCCGACTCTGCCGGTACTCAAGCTGTGCCAGTTCCACCTGGATTTTGGCCTCGGCCGTGCGCGCGTGGAGCGCGAATATGTCCAAGATCAGGGCTGCCCGGTCGATGACCCGCACGTTCGACTTGTCTTCCAGGTTGCGCTGCTGGGTCGGGCTGAGTTCCGCGTCGACAACCAGCAGGTCAACGTGATGCTCGCTGCAGACCTGGCGCAGCCGGGTCGCCATCCCGCGCCCCACCAGGGTCGCCGGGTCCGGCCGCGCGCGGACCTGGACGAGCTTCTCCACCACCTCACCACCGGCCGTCCCGGTCAGCGCCGCGAGTTCCTCCAGCGCGTCGGCCCTGGCCCAGCGGTCACGCGGCGAACGGGCCAGGCCGACCAGCAGGACCTTCGGCATCTGCGGCCGGTCGTTCACCGGTTCTTCCGCTGCGCAATCACGTGGACAACCCTGTGCACCAGGGTAGCCAGGCTGCCGAGGGCAATCACGGCCAGTGCCGCCGGCATCCACCCCCGCCCCGGAACGAATGCGCCAACCAGCAGGATCAACACCCGGACCGGACGCTCGAACCATCCCACCCGGCAGTCGTAGCCGAGCCCTTCGGCCCGGGCCCGCACGTAACTGACCATCAGCGACAGCACGAGCGCGACGACCACCAGCAGGCCGTACAGCGGCGTGCGCGCCTGGTAGTACCAGTACAATCCTCCGAGCGTTATCGCCTCGCACAGGCGGTCAATCGTCGAGTCCAGGAAAGCCCCGATGCTGCTCTGGCGCCCGGTCAGTCGCGACAGCTCGCCGTCAAGCGAGTCGCACACTCCAGCCAGTGCCACGACGACACCGGCGCTGAGGAACCGCCCGGTGGCGAACAGGTATGCCGCCAGGGCACTCAACGGCAGGGCCGCGAGTGTGACCGCGGTCGGCGAAACCCGCAGCGCGGCCAAGAGACGGACCAGCGGACGCAACAGCAGCCGACCCCGACGCTTGTCCTTATCCCTCATGACCTGAAACCACGAGCGTGATTTCCCCTTTCAGGGTCCGGTTCGCAAGCGCATCGATCACCTCGCTGAGGCTTCCCCGGATCGTCTCCTCGAACTTCTTCGTGAGTTCGCGGGCGACAACAACCCGTCGCTCGCCCCACAGCTCAAGCATCTCCTCCAGCAGCAACCGGGTCCGCCGGGCCGGCTCGAAGAACACCATGGTTCGCGGTTCCTCCGCGAGTGCCGCGAGCCGCTTGCGCCGCCGCCCGTCGCGCCTGGGCAGAAACCCCTCGAACGCGAACCGGTCCGATGGCAGGCCGGACATCACCAGCGCGGACAACAGGGCCGATGCTCCCGGCACCGGGAACACCGTCAGTCCCGCGTCGACCGCCGCGCGGATCAGGTAGAAACCCGGGTCCGAGATGCCCGGCGTCCCCGCGTCCGCAACCAGGGCAATCCGCTTGCCCTGCCGGAGCATCTCCAGCAGTTCCGGGGTCCGACGCGCCTTGTTGTGGTCGTGGTAGGACAGCAGCCGGGCATGGATATCGCAGTGCTTCATCAACAGCCCGGTCCGACGGGTATCCTCACACGCGATCCGGTCGACCCCGGCCAGCACTTCAAGCGCACGAAAGGTGATATCACCGAGGTTCCCGATCGGCGTGGAAACAACGTAGAGGCCCGGCGGCATTGCCGGGGGGCTGTTCGGTCGTCCCTCGTGCCGGGTCAGGT
>CBDUZK010000120.1:0-6206 GCA_965371675.1 uncultured bacterium
AGCCATGTTAGACTACAACCAACCCCAGTCAAGCTGTTCACGGTCGGGGACATGACCGGCATTCGGTCCGCCGAATCCCGGATCGTGTCCCCGGCCCGAGGCAGTTATCCCTTGCCCGGGCCGCAACCGGCAATAGAATGCCCGTGTGCCTGACCGACTACGCGCTATCGTCGAGGCCGACGGCCGCTACCGGGTCGAGGCCTACATCTTCGTCTACGAGGCGCTGACCAAGGCCCAGCACCTGTTCAACCGCCGGAGCCACGTGACCGGGCAGGAGCTGTGCAAAGGCATCCGGCGTCTCGCGCTCGACCGCTACGGTCGCATGGCCCGCACCGTGCTCGAATCCTGGGGGGTACGCACCACCGACGACTTCGGCACAATCGTCTACGTCCTCATCGACCACGAATTGATGACCCGGACCGACGAGGACAGCGTCGAGGACTTCCACGCGGTCTACGACTTCGAGGACGCATTCGTGCGCAACTACCGCATCCCGGGCAATCACGATGGACACGCCTGACCGCGGGTCGGCCGGGGTCTTCGGACCCGGTGGCCGCCTGGACGAGACCCTGCCCGGCTACGAATACCGGGCCGAGCAGGAAACCATGGCCGCTGAAGTGTGGCGCGCGCTGTCCGGAGGCTCCCGGCTGGCAATCGAAGCCGGCACCGGTGTCGGCAAGAGCCTCGCCTATCTTGTGCCCGCCGCGCACTGGGTTCAACAGACCCATCGGAAAATCGCCATCTCGACCTACACCCGGATTCTCCAGTCCCAGCTTGTCACCAACGACGTCCCCCTGCTCGAACGGGTGCTGGACGACCCGCCGGCAATCGCGGTCGCGTACGGACAGGAAAATTACCTGTGTCGCCTGCGGTTGAACGCGCGCATCAGCCGCGGCCTGTTCGACACGCGCGAGCAGGCGCGCGCCGCCGACCGGCTGCTCGACTGGGCGGAGAAGACCGGGGACGGAATCCTGCTCAACCTGCCGTTCACGCTCCCGCCGCGCCTCCGGCGCCGGCTCGGGCGCGACTCGGCCGCCTGCCGCCGACACCGCTGCCCGTACTTCGGCTCCTGCTTCTACTACCGGGCCCGCCGAACCTGGGAGCACGCCGGCATCCTGATTCTCAACCACGCGCTCTTCTTCGCCGGCAGCGGTGACTCCGGCCCGCTGCCCAAAATCAACGCGGTGGTGTTCGATGAGGCGCATCGACTCGAAGACGCCTGCGTCCGCCACTTCGGGACCATGGTGTCACAGGGCTGGCTCGCGCAGGTGCTCGACAATCTCAGCCCGCCGGCCGGCCACGGCCTGCTCCACGCGGTGACCCGCAACGAAACCACGCTCCACGCCATCGAGGGCGAAGTAACCGAATGCCGGTCCCGGCTCGCCGGTTTCTTCCAGGCCACGGCCGGGTTCCTTTCGCACCCCGGCACCCGCACACGACTGCACGAACCGCTGACCGGCGCGCCCGGGAAAATACTCGGCCGGCTGGGAACCGCGCTCGTGGAACTGGTCGACCGCAACGACGATGACGACCTCGCGTCCGAACTGACCGGGGCCGCCCGCTGGCTGACTGAAGCCGCGACCGCGTTCGAGCGGTTTGCCGAGCCGGACCCGGACAACGAAGTCCAGTGGATTGAAGGCAACGCCACCGGCAACCTGGTAATCACCGCCGCGCCGTTGAGCGTAGCCCCGGCATTACAGGAACAGGTCTACCCGGCCTGCGACAGTGTGGTTCTCACGTCCGCCACCCTGACCGTCGCCGGCCGGTTCGACTTCATGGCCGGGCGACTGGGGCTGGACGGGTTCCGCACCTGCCTGCTCGACTCTCCCTTCGACCACGGCACGAACAGTCTCATCTACGTTCCCGAAGACCTGCCGTTCCCGCCCGACCCGGACTACGTGCCGGCCGCGACCCGGCTGCTCGAACGAATCCTGGTCGCGAGCAACGGCCGGGCCCTGGTGCTGTTCACCAGCTACGACATGCTGCAGACGGTACGTGACGACCTTTCCACGACCGGGTTCACCGTGCTCTGCCAGGGCGAGGAACCGCTCCCGCTGCTGCTCGAACGGTTCCGCACCGACACCCATTCGGTGCTGCTCGCCACCCAGAGCTTCTGGCAGGGCGTGGACGTACCGGGCGACGCCCTGAGCTGTCTCGTCATCGCCCGACTGCCGTTCGATGTCCCGGACGACCCGCGCCTTTCCGCCATCGCCGACAGCCTGCGGCGTGACGGCATCCAACCGTTCTCCGCCTACCAGCTCCCGACCGCGGCCCTCCGTTTCCGCCAGGGCTTCGGTCGGCTCATCCGCAGCCGCACCGACCGGGGCGTGGTCTGCGTGCTCGACCGCCGCCTCCTGACCAAAGGCTACGGCCGGACATTCCTGCAGTCCCTGCCCCCGGACATCCGGCTCACGACCCGGCTCAGCCAGGTCGCCGGCTTCCTCGGCTCCGGACGCGCGCACGAGGCGGACAAGCAGGACAAATCCACTATTGATTAGCATTCCGAGACGGGTATACTTCCGAACTCGTTTTCAGGCTACGCAACCCGTTCACAGTTGACAGAACGGCTATCGTGAGTATAAGGAACGGCAAGAATGAAGGTATTTGTTCAGAAAAAGGAAGCGGTCACCCGCAACTGGCACCTGCTTGACGCCGAAGGCATGGTGCTGGGCCGGCTTGCGACGAAGGTCGCGTGGCTGCTGATGGGCAAGCATAAGCCCACCTTTACCCCGCACGTCGACGCCGGCGACCATGTCGTGATTGTCAACGCCGCCGGTATCCGCGTCACCGGGAAGAAGTTCACCGACAAGATCTACTACCACCACTCGTTCTACCCGGGTGGGCTCAAATCCCGGACCTACAAGCAGGTGGTCGAGCGGTTCCCGACCCGCCCGCTGGAACTGGCGGTCAAACGCATGCTGCCGAAGAACCGCCACCAGTCGCCCCGCATGCGCCGACTCCATATCTACACCGGCCCCGAGCATCAGAACCAGGCCCAGAATCCGGTACCCATCAAACCATGACCAAACGCTATTTTGCCGTCGGCTCCCGCAAGTCAGCGTCCGCCAAAGTATGGCTCATTCCGGAAGGTGACGAACGCACGGTCAACGGCCGGTCGTTCGAGCTCTTCTTCGGCCGCGCCGACCTTGTCCGGAGCGCACTGGCACCACTCAAGATCACCGGCAACCTTGAGCGCTTCGGCATCAAGTGCAGTACGGCCGGTGGTGGCATCAGCGCCCAGGCCGATGCCGTCGCCCTCGGCGCGGCACGCGCGCTGGTCGAATACGACCCCGAACTGCGCAAGCAGTTGAAGTCCGCCGAACTCCTGAAACGTGACCCGCGCGAACACGAGCGCATGAAGTACGGCCTTGCCAAACGGAGGAAACGCTTCCAGTGGACCAAACGATAACGCTCAAGGACCTGCTCGAAGCCGGTCTCCATTTCGGCCATCGCGCGCAGCGGTGGAACCCGAAGATGAAGCCGTTCATCTTCGGCAAGCGCAACGGCATCTACATCGTAGACCTGGAGAAGTCGCTCGAGCGCATGCGCATCGCCTACGACGCGGTCCGCGACGTCTGCGAAGCCGGCCAGGACATCCTGTTCGTCGGCACGAAGCAGCAGGCCCGCCCGATTGTCAAGGAAGAAGCGGAACGGTGCGGCGCCTTCTACGTCACCGAGCGCTGGATCGGCGGCATCCTGACCAACTTCGACATCGTGTCCCAGCGCATCGCCCGCATGGTCGATCTCGAGCGCATGATGAAACAGGACGACTACGGTGATGCGACCAAGAAAGAAGCGCTCCTCCTGCGCCGGGAACACACCAAGCTCACGAAGATGTTCGGCGGCGTCAAGGAAATGGACCGGCTGCCGGGGGCCCTTTTCCTGGTCGACCCGGTGCGGGAAGCCACCGCCCTGGCCGAAGCCAAACGCATCCGCGTGCCGGTCATCGCCCTGATCGACACCAACGGCAACCCCGAACTGATCGACTACCCGATACCGGGCAACGACGACGCCCTCCGCTCGATCAAGCTCATCACCAGCACCATCGCCAACGCGGTCATGGAAGGACGCAAGGGACATGAGACCGACGCGGAAGCGGGAAGCATGACACCGGAGCCCGAGGCGCAAGCGTGAGCGTACCGATGGAGAAGGTCAAGGAGCTGCGCGAGCGCACCAGCGCCGGTATCATGGACTGCAAGAACGCGCTGCAGGAAGCGGACAGTGACATCGAGACAGCAATCGAAATCCTGCGCAAGAAGGGTATTGCCAAAGCCACCAAACGTTCCGGACGCACGACCAACGCCGGTGTCATCGACGCCTACATCCACCCGGGCGAGAAGCTCGGCGTGCTGATTGACGTGGCGGTCGAGACCGACTTCGTCGCCCGCAACCAGGAGTTCCGCCGCTTCGTCCGCGACGTGGCGATGCACATCGCCGCCGCGGACCCGATTGCCATCGACCGGGACGGAATCCCGGCCGAGACGGTCGAGCGCGAAGAACGCATCTACCGGGAACAGGTCGCCGAATCCAAGAAGCCCGCCGAGATCGTCGAGAAAATCGTCCAGGGCAAACTGGACAAGTTCTACGCCGAAGCCTGCCTGCTCGAACAGCCCTTTGTCAAAGACCCTGACAAGACGGTGGGCGGCTACCTGAAGGAACAGATTGCCAAGTTCGGCGAGAACGCCCGCATCCTGCGGTTTGCCCGGTTCAGGGTGGGTGAGTAGCCGTTCGGCCGGTCCCGGCGCCCGGCGCGTCCGTCGTCCCAAACGAGTCCTGCTGAAAATCTCCGGCGAGTGTTTCGCCGACCCCAAGTTGCTCGCCACCGTCGTGGATCAGGTCGTCCGGGTCCGACGACAACGGGTCGAACTGGCGGTAGTGGTCGGCGGCGGCAACATCCTGCGCGGCCGCGATGCCCATGACCTGGACCGGACCACGGCCGACCGCGCCGGCATGCTCGCCACCGTCATCAACGGCATCCGGCTCGCCGCGGTCACCGGGGCGAAGACTCCCACCCGTCACCTGGCGGCGCGCGGCATCCCCGGCATCGCGGAAGGATACTCGGTCGAAACCGGTCGCCGAGCCCTGGCTGCCGGCGAACTGCTCGTACTGTCCGGCGGGACCGGCAACCCGTTCTTCTCCACCGACTCGGCCGCCGCACTCCGCGCCGCCGAACTCGACGCCGCGCTCATCCTCAAAGGCACCAATGTCACCGGCGTCTACTCGGCCGACCCGCACAAGAACCCTGACGCCCGCCTCTACCGGAAACTCAGCTATGAACGGGCGCTGACCGAGAAACTGCACGTGATGGACCTCACCGCGTTCGCGCTGTGCATGGAGAACCGCATTCCAATCGTGGTATTTGACATCAGCCGGCCCAGGGCTATCATCGACATCATCGAAGGAAAACGAATCGGGAGCCGTGTATGCTAGAACAAGTCTATACTGATTTCAGCGACCGGATGAACAAGTCGGTCGAAGTCCTCGAAGCGGAATTCGCCCGCATCCGGACGTCGCGGGCCAACCCGGCCATCCTCGACGGCATCAAGGTCGACTACTACGGGACGCCGACGCCGCTCAAGCAGGTCGCGAGCGTGTCCGTGCCCGAACCGCGCCAGCTCGTAATCCAGCCCTGGGACCGTTCGGTCCTGTCCGAAATCGAGAAGGCCCTTCACAAGTCCGACCTCGAACTCAACCCGCAGGTCGAAGCCAACCTCGTGCGCATCCGCATCCCGCCGCTCACCGAAGAGCGCCGGCGCGACATCGTCCGCCTGTGCGGCAAGCTGACCGAGGAGGCGCGCATCGCAGTCCGGAACCTGCGGCGCGAGGCGAACGAGCGCGTCAAGAAGCTTGAGAAGGACAAGGAAATCACCGAAGACGACGCCAAGACCGGCACCAAGAAGGTGCAGGAGCTGACCGATGAACACATCGCGAAGCTCGACGAACTCCTCAAGCAGAAAGAAACCGAAGTCCTCGAACGGTAACCCCGTGCTGAAGGTCCCGGCCCACGTCGCGGCCATAATGGACGGCAACGGCCGCTGGGCACGCAAACGAGGCCTGCCGCGAATCATGGGCCACCGCGCGGGCGCGAAAACCCTGCACGAAATCGTCGAGGCCTGCAGCGACCTCGGCATCCGCTACCTGACCGTCTACGCCTTCTCGACCGAGAACTGGCAGCGCCCCCGCTCCGAAGTCGACGGCATCATGCG
>CBDUZK010000121.1:0-6159 GCA_965371675.1 uncultured bacterium
ACCTTATTACACCCGTTCAACACCGTTTTCGTTACACACAAACATAAGGTGTGGGTAGCCCCATATGGTGGGGCGGGGGGGGGGGCTGCGGCCCCGCCCCCGTCTCCGGATGCAGTGCAGGGGAGGACTGAGGTCGAATCCAGTCGTCATGTCCATTTCTTACAATCAGGAGGCAAGATGAGTAAGAGCAAGTCTCGCGCTTGCCTGGCCACCGTCGCGGTGCTCATGGTCGTGGGGGCCGTGGCGACGATGTCTACCGGTTGCGATTCCAGCCTGCCGCGTTGGCCTTGGTGGACGGCGGAGGACTCGACCGCGGTCAGGACCGAGCTGACGTCCTGGCGGGGTTACCTCAACGCCGCCAACATCCTGGTCGGCACAATCGATTCCGACTCGGGCTGGAGCGCCCGGCTGGTGCAGGCGGACAGCAGTTCCGAAACCGGCGATACACTCTACAAGTTCGGCCACATGCTCACGCTGTCGTTTGCCGCAACCGACAGCGGGCACACGGACGTGTTCGAGTTCGGTCCGTCGGTCGACACGCTGGAGATGTCCGACACATTCTGTTTCGTCTCGTATTACGACTCGATGGAGAACTGCCAGGTCCGGCTTGGTTTCGACAGCCTGTGGGTCGTCGGTTACACCCCGGACACGCAGATTGTCGGGAGCCCACCGGAAACACTGATATCCTATGAACTGAGCTACGCCGAACTGCGCGGCTACGACTCGCCGCAGTCGGCGGCGAAGAGTTACGCCTGGAAGGCGTTCCGGGGTCTGCACCTGCCCAAGGACGGGGCTGACTACTCGTTGAGCCGACTGACCGGTTTCGAAGTGACGTTGCCGGATGCGGAGGAAGCGCCGGACGTCAGGCATGTCATCCTGGCTCGTCCCGGGCAGACCGATACGGTGTTCGACCGGCCCACGTCCGGCGTGCGCGGCCTGATGAACCTGCACTCGCTGGACACCCTGTACCGGTTTGAGCAGGGCAGTGAGGTTCACGTGATTGTCGAGTTGCGGACAACCGACCCGGTGATGTTCTTCGCCGGCGTGGCCGGGAACTGGTGGGATATCACCGATGGGCCGAACCTCGGTGACGGCACCATCACGCTGGCCGACACCGGGTACCAGCATATCTTCGTCCAGGTGTTGCCGACCGCGTCCATGTTCTACCGGGACGCCGACCACTACGGGACTTTCTGGGCGATTCCGATCCGGGTCACGGGACCATAGGAGGACATGATGCAGCGTGGAACATTGTTCAGGTTGCTGGTCCTGGTGGTCGTGCTTGGCGGCATGGTTGCCGCACAGACCGGCAGAATCCGCGGTCGCGTTACCGATGCGCAGACCGGTGAGGCGCTGGTCGGCGCCGCCGTCTACGTCGAAGGGTCGATGTACGGGGCCGCAACCGACGCAAGCGGTGAGTACCTGATTACCAACGTCCCGGTCGGGAGACAGACGATTGAGGCATCCTACATCGGGTATCGGGCCGTGCAGAAACCGGATGTGCTGATAATCCTCGACCAGACTGTCGGCGAAGACTTCAGATTGAGCCGCGGGATGATTGAGATACCGGAGATCATCACGACCGCGGACCGCGCGAGGATCGTCCGCACGGATGCCTCCACCAGCAACACCTTCACGATGGAGGACATCGACAAACTGCCGGTGCAGACCCTGGCCGACATCGTACGGATGCAGTCCGGGGTCGTGACCAGCCCTCAATACGGCCAGCACCTGCGAGGCGGGCGGCCGGACGAGGTGATGTACTACGTCGACGGCGTTGCGACCCGGGACCCGCTCTACGGGTACCAGGCGGCGCGCATCAACCCCGAGGCGACCGCCGAGGTGGTGATCATCTCGGGCGGGTTCGACGCGGAGTACGGCGAGGCGATGTCAGGTATCATCCAGGTCATCACCAAGGAAGGCCGCAGCCGGACCCAGGGCCGGCTGAAGTACGTCACCGATGAGCTGTTCCCGGGAGATCTCCACTTCGGCGACAACCGGGTCGAGGCGTCGGTCGGCGGTCCGCTGCCGGGCCACGGGAAGCTCCGTTACTTCCTTTCCGGCGAGCTGTACTTCACCGGCGACTACGCGCCGGCCGGGCAGAAGCTGCCGCACCATTCGCGCCAGGACTACAAGCTGTCGACGAAGCTGACGCACCAGTTCCAGGTGGGCCAGGGCCTCAAGTTCACGGCCGGTGGTTTCCTGTCCCGGGTGCAGTACGAACTGTACCCCTATGACCGGAACAGCCAGAATCACCTCGGCTTCAAGTACAACCTGGACCGCTTCACGTCGCGACGCGAGCGCGTGAAGAAGGCGAACGCCTCGATCAACCACATGCTGACGACCGCGACCGTCTACACGCTGCGCGTCGGCTGGTTTTCAAACGAACGGACGATTGCGGTCCGGGACCTGGACCGCGAGCAGGGAGAACGTGATTTCAGCGTCCGGTTCTGGGAAGACTACATATTCAAGGCGGAAGACTCGGTCGCGGCCAACGACTCGGCGATCTTCCACCCGCTGCCCGGGTACGTGAAGCAGTCGAACAACAACGACAACAACCCGTTCGGCATCTACAGCGTGTTCTACGGCTACGGTGACTACCGCTACTTCCTGACCCACTCATCGGACGTACTCACGGTCAAGGGCGACCTGACCCACAATGTCGGCAAAGTGCATGAGCTGAAGACCGGGCTCGAAGTCCGGTACAACTCCCTGCACCGGCGATACAACTCGCTGCCGACCGATCCGAACCCGTTTGTCGACGCGTACGACTACGAACCGCTCAACCTGTCGGCGTTCGTCCAGGACCGGATGGACTTCGAGGACCTGGTGGTACGGGCCGGGCTCCGGCTCGACTACCTGGACCCGAACGCGTTCAAGCGGCTGAACCCGGAGAATGTCGAGGACACGACGACCGTTTCGGCGCTGCTGAAGTACAAGGTGTCGCCGCGTCTCGGTATCGCGTTCCCGGTCAGTGAGCGCACCAAGTTCCGGTTCAGCTACGGGCACTTCTTCCAGACCCCGGCCTACCGCTACCTGTTCGACAACATCTCGTCGGCGGCCTACGCGCGCGGCAACCAGATTATCGGCAACCCCGACCTGCTGGCCCAGCAGACGATTGCCTACGAGCTCGGTCTCGAACAGCAGTTCGCGGACTACGTCATCATGGACGTGACCGCTTACTACAAGGACATCTTCGACCTGATGGGCACGCGGTTCCAGCCGGCGGTACCGCTCGGTTACTACCCGCTGGTGAACGAGGAGTACGGCAGCGTACGCGGGTTTGAGGTCGGCCTGCTCAAGGCGAGCAACAACTACTGGAACGCACGCGTGTCCTACGGGCTTTCGATGGCGCGGGGCACGGCGTCCTCCACCTACGAGTGGTACTACGAGCGCTACCGCTACGGCACCGACCCGGTTACCGGGCTCCAGATGGAGCCACCGCGCCGGGACTACGTGCTCGAGTTCGACGAAACCCACAACGCCAAGCTCAGCCTCGGCTGCAACCTGCCGGGTGATTTCGCCTTCATCATGCTGCAGGATTTCGTCGGGTCGATGCTGTTCAACTTCGGTTCCGGCCTGCCCTTCACGCCGCGGGAAGTCCGCAAGCTGAACGCGGGTCGTCGAACCGCGGAGGTGAACTCGGCGCGGCTGCCGACCCGGTTCACAATCGACCTGAACGCGGCCCGGTACCTGCGGTTCGGTGGTATCAAGCTCGGGCTGACCTGTATCGTGACCAACCTGCTCGACGCCAGGACCGCGCAATGGGTATACGGGGGAACGGGCGAGCCGGACGATGACGGCTACGTATGGACCCTGTCGCCGACCAACTGGCCGGGTCCGTCGTACGTCACGCTGGTCAACACCGCGTACAACCCGCGTCGGGACATGAACCACGACGGCTACATCTCCGCCGAGGAGGAGTACGTGGCCTACCGGGTCGGTTACCTCGACTACGTGGACAACCCGATGAACTACGGGCCGCCGCGTCAGATCAAGCTCGGGATCAACCTGGAGTTCTGAGGAGGCAAGATGCAGAAACCAACAAGACTTGCACTGGCATGCCTGGCGGTGCTGCTGCTTGCCGGCATCCCGGCGGTCGCCACCGCCCGCACTGCCGCCGACCCCTGGCGGCCGTCGCGGGTCTACGACCTGCCCTGGTACCAGAAGAACCAGTGGCGGTTGACAATCAGCAACTACGGCACGTTCGGCTACGCGGTCGGCAGTCCCGGCGGCGAATGGCCGGGTGGTTCGGGCGACATGTACATCTACGGCGCCGGGCTCTGGCTCGGCTCGATCCGGCGCAGTTCGACCGGGCGTGATACCCTGGCCAGCGTCGGCTACAACCCGAACTCGGGCCGGTCGGAGATGACGCCCGGTTGCTATGACAACGCCCCGGGCGGATACAGCAGCCGCGGGTTCGAGCGGGTCTACATGTACCCGGAGGACTGGCCCCCGGACCTTGATGAGTTCCCGGCCGGACTTTCGGACTCGGTAATCACGCCGCTGAGAGTGCCGTCGGGTGACTCGGTCATACCGGGATACTTCTACTACATCCCGCGCGACCCGGTTTCCTCGGGGGATGCGTGGGCCGTGTTCAACGACCGGGACGAGGCGAATCACATCGCGGGCAGCAGTCCCCGGTCGATGGGCGTCGAAGTCTACCAGAGCACCTATGCGTGGACCCTGCCGTGGAACCAGGATATCGTGTTCTTCAAGTTCGACGTCCGGAACCGGACGACTGACACGATCTACGACATGTACCTCGGGATGGTCTGCGACGCGGACGTCGGCAACTCGACCGACGACCGGGCCGGGCTCGCCCTGCACAAGTACATCTACAGCCCGGACGGCACCGACTCGGTGTTCGTGGACAACATGGGCTACGTCTGGAGCGACGACGCCATACCGAGCGGCATCTGCGGGTTCGACTTCCTGCAGAGCCCGTTCGTCAAGGACGAGCACGGTAACATCGAGGGGTTCAACGGGCTGGACGACAACGACAACGGGCTGATTGACGAACCGGCCGAGGGCGAACAGCTCGGGATGACGTCGTTCAAGATATTCACGCTGAACGACGCGGACCCGGTTGATGACTTCCAGCAGTACCTTGCCCTGGCCGGGCATGACTACTGGGACCCGGAGTACCCGTACAACCCGTATGACTCGACCGACCAGGCGCCGGCCGACAAACGGTTCCTGCAGGGAACCGGGCCGTTCGTGCTGGCCCCGAACGAACTCGTGACGGTTACGATCGGGATGATTGCGGCGGACCGGGCCGAGGGCGAGGAGACGATGACCTACAACCTCGCGCTCGCGTCACGCGCCGCACAGGCCGCGTACGACAACAACTGGATCATGCCCGAGCCACCACCGAGCCCCGGCCTGACGCTCGTACCCGGTGACGGGCGGGTAACGCTGATCTGGGACAACCTGCCCGAGGACGCCCGGGACCGGTTCTACCCGGTTGCGCCGGCGCTGTTCAACCCGCACTATATCGAGCAGGACTTCCAGGGGTACAAGGTGTACCGCAGCCGCACCGGCCTGCCGGGCGCCTGGGAGTTGCTGGACCAGTTCGACCGCGCCGACGGTATCACGTTTGAGGATACGACCGTGGTCGAATCGCTGCGGACCCGGGCGGCCGACGTCGGCCTGGCCTACAGCCTGGTGGATTCGAGCGGTTTGCGGCTCGGGTTTCCATACTACTACGCGGTCACGTCGTTCGATATCAACTACCTGTCCGGTGACACCATCACTCCACCGGATACACTGACGCTCGAGTCCGGCATGACGGCACAGCGGGCGGTCCCGCGGACCAGCCCGAGCAACTACCGGTCCCCGGAGAGCGACTGGTGGCAGGTCGCGGGCAACCCGCGACTGCGCCTGACGATTGCGCCGTGCGCGGTCACGCCGCACGCGGTCGAGAATGCCGGCTACCTGGTCAGGTTCCTGAGCGCGGCCTACGACGAGGGCAGCCGCGGGGCAACCTACCGGTTCTACGTCGAGGACGACGAGGGAGACACCGCGTTCGGCCTGACCGAGTTCACGGTCGACCTCGAAGCGGACAACGATACATTCCGGTTCGTGCGCACGGTGTTCGATTCGGTGGTCACTTTCGTCGCCAGCGAAACCACGACGGTGTACGACTCGCTGAGCGGC
>CBDUZK010000122.1:0-6041 GCA_965371675.1 uncultured bacterium
CCGGTACACGAGGTCTCTACAATTGTCGTTATCGGATGCACCCAGACCTACTGTCAGGGTATGGTAACCTTGCCCTGCCTCATGTCAAGTCCCCGGGGAAATGCGACACACGAAGAACGACTGTGGCAGAACCCCGGCAGCACTCGACATCCTGCTCTCCTGGCGGTCTTGGCGCTTTGGGCGGCCCACTCCGTTTCCTCTCCCTCGACAGGAAAGGACGGAAGTGAGGGTACCTCTCTGACTTCTGCACTCTGACTTCTGACTTCTCCATCTGTGTTCATCTGTGTTTGTCCGTGGTTAGCCGCTGCCCGTTTCCGGCCCGAAAGCCCGAAAACAGGCTTTCTTGGCCAAAAGTGCCGCAGAATGCGGCAAAAGTAACGGTAGATCCTGCCCCATGGGGCAGCCCCACCGTCACCCCCCGGGTCACCTGTCAACCTACTTGTCGACCTACTTGTCAGCCTACTTGTCGACCTACTTGTCAACCTACTTGTCGACCTACTTGTCGACCTACTTGTCAGCCTACTTGTCGGGCTAGTTGTCGGGCCAGTTGTCAGGTTAGACGCATCTTCACTTGCCGGGTAAGAACCCGGCTTAGATGTCAGGTTAGATGCCCTGTGAAATTCCGAATGACGAATGCCGAATGCCGAGTTCGGACTTCCGCCCTCATCTGTGTCTATCCGTGTTCATCCGTGGTTAGTACTTCCCGTGGCGTCCTTGGTGGTTCACTTCCTCCTTCCGCGCTTTGACTTCTGCCCGCTCCGGTCTACTATTTCCGTGATCGGAGGAACTCCATGCGCATCATAGTACTGCTCTGCCTTTTCGGCCTGGCCATCACCGCAACCGGGCAGGCCTTTGATACCGACGGCGACGGGGTCGCGGACTGGAACGCAACCGTGCTCAAGGACGAGGACCACGACGGTTCCTTTGACCGGGCCTCGCACCCGGGCACGACCGGCCAACCGTCCGACACCCTGCTGTTCACCAAGGCCTGGGACTCGGGCACCATCCTGAACAACCAGTGGGACGCCTGCTGCGGGTACTTCGACGACGACTCGCTGCTTGACATCCTCGGCCATCACTGGAACCCGAACATGCTGCACGTGTTCGAGTCCGACGGCACGGGCGGGTACAATCACGTCTGGCAGCAAGCTGAATCCCTGCCCCCGGGCTCCTACGTATCGGTAACAGCCGGGGACCCGGACGACGACGGGGACATCGAAATCCTCGGCGGCGAATGTTCGAGCCTGGGCAAGGTGGTCCTGTTCGAGAACATTGGCAATGACACATGGGGAAACCCGGTTGTCCCGGCCCGGTTACGCGGGGAACGGATCCGCGTGGTCCGGGTGGCGGACACGAACGGCAACGGGAAGAATGAAATCATCATCATCGCCGGGAACACCGATGGTGGCGGGGTATACATCTTCGAGCACACCGGCCCGCCCGGGGTCCACACCTATACGCAGATCTATCACTACTCCACCGTTTCCTACCTGTTCCAGGGCGGGGTCGGTGACGTAGACAACGACGGGTTTCCCGAGGTGCTGATCGGGTGCGGCGGCTGGCACGGGTTCCCGATGTACATCCGCCGGATTGCATATGACTCGGTCGCGCAGTCGTACTCGCACCGCATGTTCCAGTCCACGGTCATCGGCCTGCACCTTGCCCCGATGGCCGCGGATGTCGATGACTCCCCGGGCAACGAACTGGTGGTCGGCTCGTCCGGAGACCCGAACGGCCAGGTCCACGTGTTCAAGTACACGGACAACGATTCGTTCCAGCCGGTCTGGTCTTCAGGCATGACCACCAACGGCAACGCCATCGCGGTACAGGCCGCTTCGTTCGAGGGATTCGACACCCGGCTATTCTTCGCGGCGCCGTTCGCCGGGGCGGTCTACGGGTTCGTGCAGGACGGCTCCGGGTTCCGCACAGTCGGGTATGTCAACCCGGGAACCGGTTCCGCAATCCGCTCGATTGACGCGGCTCACGACACCAGGGACCAGCTTGTCCTTGCCGAATCCGCGCCCGCGAACTACGTATCGGTCTACCGCCGCGACCCTTCGCAGGGGATGTCGGCTCTGCCACGAGTTCCACAACCTCAAGCCCTCACGGTCCATCCGAACCCGTGCCGCGGCCGGGTGACAGTCAAGGCTTCGCAAGCCATCAGTCGGGCCGAAGTCTACGACTGCACCGGCAGCCGGGTTGCGGTACTGGACGTGGATGAGACCGGCACCGCATGCTGGATCCCGGCACCGAACACCAGGAACGGCATCTACCTGGTGCGGGCCATCACCGGGGCCGGGACGTTCCAGGCCCGGGTCGTCACCATGAAGTGACCACCCCATGACGCCGGACGACCGCCGAGCCGGTTTCACCGGCTTGAAACAAATGGAACGAACCCCGAGCCGTGAAGTCACAACGCGGCAGCGTGCGGAGCTGCGCATCACCTGGGTCGGCCTGGTCATCAACCTCGGCCTCGGCGCGGTGAAGACAACCGTCGGAATCCTGGCTCATTCAACCGTGCTGGTCGCCGACGGCCTGCACAGCCTGTCCGACCTCGCCGGCGACCTGGCTGTGCTCTGGGGAATCCGGGCCGCCCGGGTCCCGCCCGATTCCGACCACCACTACGGCCACCGGCGGTACGAAGCGGTCGTGACCATGATTGTCGGGTTGCTGCTGCTGGCAACCGCCACCTACGTCGCCATCCACAGCATCTTGAGCTTCGGCGTGGAACACGCTGCCCCGACCACGTGGTGGCCGTTCGGGATTGCGGTCGGCTCAATCGTACTCAAGGAACTCCTGTTCTGGGCCACGCGTGCGGTCGGCCGACGTCACCGGAACACCGCGCTGCTCGCCAACGCCTGGCATCACCGAACCGACTCGTTCTCGTCCATCGCCGCCGCGCTCGGCATCGGGGCAACCCTGGTGCTCGGCCCGCGCTGGGCATTCCTCGACCATCTCACCGCCGTGATTCTGGCCGCGTTCCTGGTCGTCGTCGGTATCCGCATCGTCCGTGGTGCGCTCCGGGAACTGTCGGACCAGGCGCCCGCCCTCGAAGACCAACGCCGGATGCGGGAGCTGATTGCCGGTATGCCCGGAGTGGTCGGATTCCACGCGTTCCGAGCACGTCGCACCGGCGGCCTGGTCGAGATGGACGTCCACATCCAGGTCGCCCCGCACCTGACCGTGGAACAGGGCCACGACATCGCGACCCGCGTCGAACGACAGCTCTGCGACTCGTTCCCGCAGGTGGCCGGTATCGTGGTCCACATCGAACCGGCCGGACAGTGACGCCCAACGCTCTACGCGTAATGCTCCATGCTCGGCCAGGAACATCCGGCGTCATGCATCTTGCGTCAAGCGTAAAGCATATCGCGGCTTCGTGTTCTTCGCGCCTCTGTGGTCTATTCCGGTTCTCGGGCAATCCCGGCTGGTTGACTGCGCAAGTGCCTGCGATATCATATCATTCTTTGTTCAATCGGGTGTCCCCGGTGTGATACCGGTGAACCCGAACGACAACCGTACATGGTCTTGAATCGTCCGCCTGAAAGGAGATTTCGATGAAATCGCATCCCGGCCTGAGTCTGGCAGTCGCACTGCTCATCTGCTCCGCTGCCGTATCCTTCGCCCACGGGGCTCCGCAGCGCGACCTCGTGCTCGTGACCAACGCCGACTGGACCGATGTCTACGGGTTCGAAGGACGCGACATTGTCGTCAACGGGATATCCGTCAACGGCGTCAAGGCCGAGGCGACCGCGGCCCAGCAGGAACAGCTCACCGCGCTCGGGTACGACGTCAAGCTCATCACCCCGGACATAACCGGCGTGTACGAGCACAACAGCAAGACATTCTCAACTGACGCCTGGTACATGCCTTACACTCATTACCGGGATACGATGATAACCATCGCCCAGAACAACTCCTCGTTCATCAAGCTCGAAACCCTCGGGTACAGTCACAGCAACCGGCTGCTGCTGGCGATGAAGTTCTCGGATAATCCCCAGGTCGAGGAGTACGAACCCCAGGTCCACTTCGAAGCCAACATCCACGGCGACGAGGCGATAACGTTCGGGAACCACATGGAGATGGTCAAGTACCTGGCCGCGAACTACGGCACTGACACGCTCGTCACCCGGCTGATCAACGAGCGGGAAATCTGGATTGCCCCGCTCGTGAACCCGGACGGGTACGAAGCCCACTCCCGGAGAAACAACAACAACGTGGATCTGAACCGCAACTGGGGTCGGATGTGGGGCAACGCCAGCGGGCAGGGCGCGTCGCCGATGAGCGAACCCGAAACCCGGGCATTCGTAGCCCACTTCATGCGCCACCCGTTCGTGCTCAACGCCTCCTATCACTCGGGCATCAAGTACGTAGTCTACGCATGGAGCTTCTCGCGCTACGACACCCTCCCGGACAAACCCCACGTCCACTACCTTTCCCAGCGCTACGCTTACTACAACAGCTACCCGTACGGCCAGGGCGCGGTACAGATGTACCCGTTCAGCGGCGCGGCCAAGGACATCGAGTATGCCTGGGGCAGCCTGACCTGGTCCATCGAAATCCACAATACGAAGTGGCCGGCCGCGTCCCAGATCGTACCGACATTCAACCTGAACCGGGACGCGATGCTCGAACTGTGGCATCATGTGGGCAAGGGCATCCACGGTACGGTTACCGACGCGACCGACGGCGGACCGGTTGCCGCCCAGGTGTGGGTCGGACCGGGCAACTTCCCGGGCTACACCGACACCACGCTCGGTGACTATCACCGGTTCTTCCTGCCCGGCACCTACTCACTGACTTTCCGGGCTCCGGGCTACCGCGACACCACTGTCACCGGTGTCGTGGTCCCGAGCACGGGCGATTCCGCGGTCACGGTCGACATGCAGATGACCCCGGACTTGAGTGCGCCCCTGTTCGGCTTCCGGCTCATCTACAACCGGTACGTAAGCAGCCCGTCATCAAACCGCACCTACCCGGTGCGTACGCTCGGCCCGCACGACGGCGCCTACTTCCGGATCGAAAGCGGCCGCTACATCTGCATCGACCTGCTGAAGCCGATTCGCAACCGGACCGGTATCGACCTGACCGTGTACCGGGCCGGTAGCTCCGGCAGCGCCACGGTCAAGGGCAACAACGACTGGACCCAGGCCTGGACCACCATCGGCACCGCCAACAGTGCGGAAACCAGCTTTGACCTGTCCTCTTCCGGGCTCGACAGCGTCCGGTTCATCCGGCTCGACGCCGGCAGTACGTTCGACTTCGACGCGATTGAAGGGGTAAACTACACCGGCATCGCCACCGGTCCGCAGCCCGCAGTGCAGGTCCCGTTGCGACTCGGCCTTGAACGCAACCCCACAACCGGCCCGGTTCGATTCACGCTCAACCGGCGACCGGAAGCGAACACACGCCTGCTGGTTCGCGACGCCACCGGTCGGCTGGTTCGGACTCTCGTCGCAACCGGCACCGAAGTCACCTGGAATCGCACCGACGACTCGGGCAGCCGGGTTCCAGCCGGGGTCTACTTTGCCCGGACCGACGCCGCGGCCTCCACGTCGGTACGCGTCGTCCTCGCGAAATAGACCGTGCATCGCGTCTACCTGTTGCTTCTTGCCTCACTCCTCGCGACCGCGTTCGCGGGAATCGAGGAACGCATCACCGAGTATGACCTGGACAACGGGCTTCACGTCATCATCTACGTTGACTCGGCCGTGCCGGTCGTGTCCACTCACGTCTGGTATGGAATCGGGTCATACTACGAACCGCCCGGCCACACCGGTCTCTCGCACATGCTCGAGCACATGACGTTCAAGCATACCGATGCCTACGAACACGGTAACATCCACCGCATCATCAAGGAGAAGGGCGGCCGCAACAACGGCTTCACCTCGACCTTCTACACCGGGTACTACGAGACGTTCGCCAGCGACCGCTGGGAACTCGCCCTGGAACTGGAAGCCGCCCGCATGGCGACCTGCCGGTTTCACGAGGAAGAGTTCCAGCCCGAGAAACAGGTAGTGACCGAAGAGTGGCGGCTCGGC
>CBDUZK010000123.1:0-5995 GCA_965371675.1 uncultured bacterium
TCGAGTAGTTGTACAACTCCGCGACGTCGATCCAGCCGGACTTGTCGTTCTTGCACACCCCGACGAACCCGTTCGGGGCGTGGAACGCCATGTTCTCCGCGATGCAGTCGCCGTTGGTCGCGCCCCGGTCCCACTCACCGGTGTTGCAGCAGACCGCAGTGAAGAAGTTGAGTCGGTCGGTGTTGGTCAGCCCGTTCATCATCGGGCTGGTCACGTTGCCACCGAGGCTGTACAGGTCCGGACTACCGTGCGCGATGACCGACGTGATGCCGTACCCGGAGTTGAGCGAGTCGCAGTACTTCGCCGGGCTGGGCGTTATCATGCCGCCCGAGGTGTACATCTTCAGGTCGAACCACGGCGGGCTCGGGGTCGCGTTGGCAATCGAGTCGTTGAACTCGTTCGAGAAGCTGACTCCGTTGGGCAGCAGGGACTTGGTGGTCCAGGGCGCGGTCGTGTCCGGGGTGAACTCGTACCGGAATACCTTGTCCAGGTAGTTGGACAGTTCCGCGCCGTCGGTGATGGTGATCATCCCGACGAACATGTCGGCCATGCCGTCGATGTTGTCCGCCAGCTCACCGAACCGGTTATCGCCGTCCCCGTCCCAGTCCCCGTCCAGGTCCGAGTAGTACATATCGGACTTGGGGGTGTAGCTGGAATAGGGGTACGTGACCCGGACGTCGCCGTGGCCCGGGTAGTCGTTGCGGGCCATGAACACGAAGATGGTGCCCCAGGTGGTGTCCGCGTCCTTGATGAAGTTGCGGATCTGCTCGGCGGAGTCGCGGCCCGGGTAGGTCGCGCAGATCGATTCCTCGAGCATGAACCGGGACCGCCAGCCCTGCCGGGTACGCCAGTCGACCAGGCGCTGAAGCGAGTCGGTCCACGGGGCCTTGGTGATGATGATGTGCTCGAAGTCGCCCGGGGCGAGGAAGGTGGAGCCGTAGCTGTGTGTCCGTTTCGGCGGGGCGAACCGGCGCACGTCTTGCGGGTTCAGGACCAGGCTGCGCACGTGGTCACCGTGAATCGCGTTCTGGGCCTCGGTGTAGCGCGAGACGTGGCGGGTGTGGTCATCGTAGCTGACGCGGACCCGTATGTTCGTGACGACCGACAGGCCGCGGGTGACCGGGTTGTAGCGCACCGGGTACACGCTGAAGTTCACTACCCGGTACCCGGACTTGTTGGCGGCCCGGCCGAGGATTGCGGCCTGGGCCGGGTAGGCCGCATCGGTCGAGTACACGGTCGGGTCCGGCCCTACGAACTCCCGCTTCGGCGGGTTCGGCATCCACGGGACCGGGTGCTGGACCGGGAGCAGGTCGTACGCGCCATGGACAGGTTCTTCTGTGATTGACAGTATCTCCAGGCCGGTCACTTCGGCCCGGGCCGGGATTGCGACCCGGCACAGGACCGCGGGCAGGTCGGGCGCGCCGAGCGGCTCGACGTGGACCGCGCCGGGAAAGTCAACTGTGGTGTATCCGGACTCGGTTCCGAGTTGGAGCGCGGCCGCGTCGTATTCGAACGTATGCGTGACCGTGCCTGCGCCGGCCAGCGACACGGCGAGTGCAATCATGGTGAGGGTTTTCATCCTGCCTCCCGGGATGGTCTGGCATCTGGGTAACGTTTTCCCCGCGCCGACCGAACTGCGCGACTGCGGGAATTGATAGACAACAGATTATTATACGCACCTGGGATGCGTGTCAAGCTGCGGAAGGACCGGGAGCTTGACGGGGACAACAGGTAGTCTAGAATAGTAGGTTCGCTGCAGCGCAATCCAGGTAAAGAGGAGCAACATGCTGAGATATAAAACGGTCCTGCCCATGCTGCTCGGGTTGCTGGCGCTGCTTCCCGTTGTGGCGACGGCTACCCTGCAGGTGGGCGACCCGGCACCGGACTTCACGCTGCCGGACACCGCGTACGTGAACCACGCGTTGTCCGAGTACCGCGGCAAGGTGGTGCTGTTGAACTTCTGGCAGTCCGGCTGAGGAGGCTGCCGCGCGGAGTTGCCGCGCCTGCAGGTCATGTACGAAGACTACGGCAACCACGGGTTCGTCCCGCTTGCCATCAACCTCAGTGAGAGTATGGAGACCATCAAGCTCTACGCCCGCCTCGCCACGCACCCGTACCTGCGCGACGGCGGCAGCGTGTGGAATACGTACAAGCAGAACAACTACATCCCGCTCAACTACATCGTTGATACCAGCGGTGTCATCCGGTTCTGGCAGGAGGGGTTCAACGAGGAGCAGATTGACGCGCTCATCCGCCAGTACCTGCCCGACCCGATTGAGCACGACGTCGGCGTGACCGGGGTCATGGCGCCGCGCGGGAGCGTGGATTCGGGCAACGTCGCTGTCCCGGCCTGTTCGCTGTTCAACTACGGTGAGTATGCCGAAACCTACCCGGTGCGGATGCGCATCGGGACGAGCTACGACACGGTTGTGACGATTACCAACCATGCGCCCGGTACCGCGCGTTACGTTGAGTTCCCGCAGTGGACCGCGCTCGAACGCGGGCTGCTTGACGTCGCCTGTACCACCGAACTCGTGGGCGACGACATCCGCAGCAACAACGGGTACGAGGCTGGCGTCACGGTTCACGTGTATGACCTCGCCGTCACCATGATTCTCGCGCCGGCCGACAGCGTGGACTCGGCGTCGACCGTGGTACCCGCGGTTGTGGTCGAGAACTTCGGCACTGTGGCCGACATGGTCCGGGTCCGGTTCTACATCGGCGACGGGTCCGCGGACAGCGTCAACGTCCCGCTGCACCCGGGCCGGTGCGACACCGCGTATCTGGGCGACTGGACCCCGCTCGAACTCGGCAGCTTCGCGGTGCTCTGCAGCGTGTACGGCCGATGGGAGATGGTCCCGGCCAACAACCGGCTCGACGGCACGGTCCACGTGGTCCGTACCATCGGCATCGCGGAGGAGCCGGGCACAGGGCTCATGCTCGACCGGGTGCCGACAGTCGTCAACCGGGTGCTGCGTCTGCCGGATGCGTCAAGCATCAAGCGTGGCGCGTCAAGCACCTTGCTCGACGTCACCGGCCGGGAAGTCATGGCCCTGGTGCCGGGTGAGAACGACGTGCGGCACCTGAGCCCGGGCGTGTACTACGTACGGGCCGGGTCAGACGCCGGTACGGTCAAGGTAATAATAGGACAGTAGGAACTTCCGATTGCCGCCCGGGTCACTCTCCCAGTGACTCGGGCCGTGTCCGGCCCGGTGTTCCGAGGGATGACCGTGGGGAGCATCTCACCGGTCAACCCGTCCAGCACCTGACCGGACACGGGTCGAGACACGGCTCCGGACACCGGAGGAATCATGACTCCTGGCATTGACCCGGAGCCGGTTCCGATGCCCGGACCAGTGCCCGCAGGGGTGTCGAGCCGGGTCATGGAACCGGTCACCGAACCGGTCACCCGGGGAGTGACATATGGGTATGCGGGGGGTAGGGGGATATACGGTCTGATTTCCATGCCTTTGCCGGACGCGCAACCCACCGATATCCCGGGCTTTGGGACCGAATCCGAGGCACGAAAACGGGTGAGTATAGCCTGTCGGACACTGACAGTGTTGTTTTCGGTGTTTTCCGGGGTGAATCAGCGGGTCTTGACCATCCGTACCGGTCCGTATCCGGGACCCGGTATCAGGAAGTAGACCCCGGCCGGGACCGCCCGGGCGTCCCAGGTAATTTCCTCGCGATTGACCGGGAGCCGGGCAACCGCACGGCCGGTCGCGTCGTAGATTGTGATGACCTGCGGGCGGTCTTTGTCCGGGCCGAAGCGCAGGTGCACCCGGTCGCGGAACGGGTTGGGCCGGGCAGAGAGCGGTCGGGCGTTCTGTCCCGGGTCTCCGGGTTCCGCAACACCGGTCCCAATCCCGAACCAGTCAAGGAACCGGTCCATGAGCTGCACCCGGGTGAGGAACCCGGGCCGGGACGTGGGCCGGTTGACTGACTCGAACCCGTAGCCGAGGGTGATTGTCCTCGTGCCGGTCGCAAGGTCCGGGCGTCGGATTGCGGCGCCGACGTTCGACACCGTGTCGTAAACCATCAGGACCGACGCACCGTTGCGCATCGGGCCGAGCATGTCACGGGAGACCTGGTTGTTTGCACCGTCACCGCCCGCGGTTGCGGTCGGGCCGATGGTCGCGCCGAGTGAGTCCGCGCGGTTGCCGAACGCGAAGAACCGGGTCCAGCCCGAGGAGTCGAAGTCCACCCCGCAGAGGTCTTCGAGGAACCGGGTGCCGGCGAGTTCCTCGGCGACGTTCTGGCCGGTGAGCAGGAGGTTGATGCCGGACGCGCTGAGGGCAAGCAGGCTGTCACGGTCTTCGGCCGGGACGGTGTTGGTCACCGCGTCGCCCGAGTAGTAGATGACGGTCGGGGTGCGGAGCCGGGGGACGAGTCCCCAGTCGGGCGGGCCGGCGGACGCGCGTTCCCACGTGAAGTGGGTGTACCCGAGCGTGTCGAGCGTGGTGGTGTAGTAATCCGTGTAGTCCCCGGCCGGGTCGTTGTTGACCAGCATCAGGTGGGCCGGCTGGGTCGTGAGGAAGATTTCAGTGTTCCGGGTGATGGTGAAGTCCCAAGCCCGGTCGTAGTACGGGGGTTCGGGCTCGACGAAGATGGTGACAGTGGTGTCGATGATGTGCAGCAGGAACTCGCCTTCGGGGCTGGTCTCGGTCGAGTCCCACACCCGTGGGTTGCCGGTGATGCCGATCCTGAGCCGCGCGGATATCGGGGCACCGGTCGCGGAGTCGGTCAGGGTCCCGTAGACGTTGAGCATGTGCCGGACGTGGATGGTCGTGTGCACCGAGTCGTTGAGCCGGTTCCCGTCTCCCATCACGAAGGAGCGGGCCGTGAACCGGGCCGGGCCGGGGTTGTTGACCCGGGTACCGCCCATGTCGACAGTGTCCGTCTCCAGGAAGTGGAGGTCGATTCCCGCCGAGGCGCCCCCGTTCGGGTAGGACACGTCTATGTCTACGAGCGGCAGGTAGTGGCTCAGGCCGACGTTGGCGACGACAACCAGTACCGGTATGAACGCCCGCGTGATGTAGATGCTGCACGGGTGCGGGGAGATGAAGTCGAACTGGCTCACGTCGATATCATGGGTCGGGGTGGTGAATACGTCGAAGCCCATGAAGTGCATGTAGGTGCTGACCCAGGTCTGGTCCCGCGTATCCGGGTCGGTCCAGGTGGCCGGGATTCCGCCGTCGCGGTCCGTGTCGAGCATCAAGAGCGTATCGACCAGGTACTGGTGCATCAGCCACCAGTCGTTCTCCCCGGTCAGTTCGGCGCAGGCCCGGTAGGCGTTGGCGAGCCAGATGTTGTGCGAGCAGTTCCAGGTGCCGGTCGGGTAGAAGCCGGGCAGGGATTCGGCGTACACTTCGACCCATGCCCGGCCCGCGACCGTGTCCTCGCGGCACACGGTGTTGACCACGCCCCACATCGCGGTGCCGCCGGACATGGCCCAGGAACCCGCAGCGAGATGTCCGGCCGCATCCTGCTCAATCCACGTTTGCACGCGGGTGCCACGGGTCACGGCGGAGTCGCGCAACTCGGCGTCCTCGAACTCGAGCGCGTAGTCGTACGCCATGCCCGAAGACTGGCTGGTGACGAAGTTGTCGCGGGTGTTCCAGGTGTCGAGCGGGTTGGCGATGTAGAAGTCGCGGCACGAGTCGGCGTATGCGCGGAAGGTCGAGTCGCTGTACGCGTGGCGGTATCCGGCTTCGGCCATGAACCCGAGCCCACAGTTCCAGACCGCGTACCAGGTGGACGCAGGGTTGCCGCCGTGCTCCCGGTACGCCGGGTTGTTGAGTACGTAGGTCCAGGCGCGCCTGATGTTCTCGCGGTAGTCGTCGTGGCCGGTCAGTTCGTACCAGCGGGACCAGACCCAGATAGCTTCCTGGGTGTTGTCGGTCTCGATGACACCGGGCATGTGCTCGGCTTCGATGATGCCGCCGTGGTCGGGCGAGGTTGAGTCTGCGACCTGCAGGGACGCGACGAAGTC
>CBDUZK010000124.1:0-5965 GCA_965371675.1 uncultured bacterium
GGCTGAGATCACCCAGCAGGTCCAGCGTCTTGTGCCGCGCGAACTCACCCGTGAATCGCTCCCGCCGCGGAAGCACAATCGGTCCGCGCCGCACCAGCGCGAACCGGAGCCGGTACGCCCGGCGCAACCGCTCTGGTGATTCCGTGGTCACCGCGACGGTCCGGGCCGCGGCCAGCTCGCGCACGAACAAAGATGGCGTGACCCGGATCGACACAGACTCCGACCTGCCTTCCGAAAGCCGGACCATGCAGCTCAGGCGCAGCCGCTCCGCCGGCAGCGCGGCGATGACCCCGCCGTACCCCTCAACCATGACCGGTTGGCCGAGTTCGGCCGGTTTCGGACCACCGGCATGCCGCACGACGCCAGCCCGGGCCAGCGCGCGGATAAAATGCCGGCTGCTGCCGTCGCCGAACGGCGGCTCCCCATCCGGACACTCAACCGCAAGGTCGGTTACCCCGCACCCATGGCATGCGGCAAGCAGGTGCTCGACCGCTCGGACACGCCGCCTGCCCCTGCCCAGGCACATCACGCGGCCCTGCACCGAAGCGTTCTCCACCGCCGCGGTGAGTCCCGAATCGAACACGATCCCGGACCCGACCGGCGCCGGCCTTATCACGGTCCGAACCCGGGTACGGCTGCAAAGACCAATCCCCGTCGTCCGCACCGGCCGTCTGATCGTGGCCGCCATCACGAACCCCTCACGAACCGGCGCATAAGCCGGGCCCAGAGCAACCGGGTTTCGGAATGCGGGCTGGGATACCGGAGTAGTGAGCCCCGTCCGGGACCGACCGGAACACGGCCGAGCGCGCGTAGAGCACGACGTCGCTCCCGACCCGGACGTGATCACTGATACCGACCTGGCCGGCAATCCGGACCCGGTCACCGATGACCGCACTGCCCGCCACCCCGGTCTGGGCCGCGATGACGCAGTGTGCCCCGATCCTGACGTTGTGGGCGACGTGCACCAGGCAGTCGATCTTGGTGCCGCGGCCGATGCGTGTCTCCCGGCCGGACTTGGCCCGGGCGACCGTCACATTCGCGCCGAGGTCGACGTCATCTTCGATGACAATCCGGCCGGCGTGCTCTAGGCGATTCCAGGTCCCGGCATCTAGCTCGTACCCGAAACCGTCCGCGCCGACGACGGTCCCGGGTCCGATCCGCACATGCGCGCCGATCCGAACCCTGCCCTGGACCACGACGTTCGGACCGATTGTGGAGCACTCCCCGATCTCAACCTCCGGTCCGATGACAACGCCCGCCCCGAGTTCAACGCCGGGTGCGATTCTCGCCTGCGGCGAAATCCGACCGCAATCAGGGTTGGTCAACTGCTGCCAGCAACGACTGGACTGCGCGCGCAATCTCGTCATTGAGGTTGGCTTCGCGCGACACGCGGCCCCTTTCGGTCTTGAGGTTCTCGTTGTTCATCCGCACGTCTACAATCGTCAGCGTGAACTCGATCCGCGGGTCCTCCTTCGAACAGGTACCGAAGATAGCGTAGTCCACATCCAGAACTGTACCGACAATGATCGCATCGCGCCCGCTGACCGTCCGCGCCTCGATGCCGCGTTCGGTCAACTCCTTGTCGACCTTGCCACTCTCGATCATCTCGACCTTGGGCTGGACCCGCACCAGGTTGTAGACAAACTCCCGCACCTTGAAATCGACCCGGTCCTGTCGGGCCTCGTCATTGGTCGCGGCAATCGGCAGGATTGCGTACACGATCTCGTCCGTCCCCACCGGCCCGACCGCAGCGAACTCGCGGTTCAACTCGTCAATCACAAGCTGGGTCAGGTCCAACCCGGGGTCCGAGAAAACGATCTCTGACTTCGACGCATCGAGCACGAGCGCAAACCCCTCTTCTTCGGCAATCGTGCCCACCACCTCGTTGATCTTCTCGACCAGCGGCGCAATCAGCTCGTCGTTCTTCTGGTCGATCTTGCCGCCCTTGCGGTAGATATCGTCCACATAGCCATCGTACCGACGCTTGAGCTGGTCCACCTCCGCCATCTTGGCGCGTTTCCCCTCCTCCGAGAGGGTCAACTCCTGGGACTCATACTCGTCCAGGGCCTGTTGATACTGCCGGCGCAGGGAATCGGCCGCTGTTTTGAACTCCGCGACCTCGGACTCCAACTCCCGCTTGGCCTCCCTGGCTTCCTCGTACTTGGCGATCACCGCTTCCGAGTCGATGTATCCGACTCGCTGCTCCTTGGCCGACAACGTCGCTGCGGCCAGCAGGCAGACGCCGACGACCAGCCACGGTAGCTTCATAAGGCCTCCTTGAGAACGTCGCCCGTATCGACCGGCGCCGTCCTGCATTCACCACGGACGACCGCAGCCGGACCCCTGAAGGGGATTCCGAACAGCTCGTCGCCCGATTCGTCAATCAGCATGTCACATGACGCGCGCGCCGCAACCGGCGGTCTCGCGTGCAATCGCAGCCGCAGGTAATTGTCGGTCAGGGCAGTTGCCGCCGACTCGACGACCGCCGTGCGGGCACTCCCGACGAACCGCCGCTCGTACTGCCGACGCATCGACGTCGACAACAACCGAAGCTGACGAGTCCGTTCCTTACGCTCCCGGATCGGCACCTGTCGATCCATCTTACTCGCCCGCGTGCCCGGCCGCGGCGAGTAGGTAAACACGTGCAGGTATCCCAGCGGCAGCGTATCGAGAAACCGCGCGGTGGCTTCGAAGGAATCGCCGTCTTCCCCGGGCAGACCCGTGATGACGTCGGCCCCAAGGTTGGCGTCCGGCCGGGCGCGCACGACCGATTCTACCGTTGTGCGGAATCCCCGTGTGTCGTAGCGTCGCCCCATACGCCTCAGGACCGAATCGTCACCCGACTGCAACGGCAGGTGAACGTGCGCGCACACCCGGTCGTCGGCCAGGCAATCCAGCAGGGCAGGCGTCACCGTATCGGGCTCGAGCGAGCCGAGCCGGAGCCGGAACCGGCCCCGACTCGCCAGCAGGCGACGGACCAGCCCCGCCAGGTCGGTTCCCGCAGAATGATACAGCCCGAGGTTCAGGCCGGTCAGAACCACCTCGTGATACCCGGCATCCAGCAGGCGGGCGAGCTGTCGAACGACTTCATCTACTCTTTGAGACTGCGGCACACCGCGCAGGGTTGTCACAACACAATAGGCACAACTCCGGTCACAGCCGTCCTGGACCTTCAGGAACGCCCGGCTGCGTGTCGAAAGCGGGCCGAACCCGACCAACTCCGCGCGCTTGCGTTCGACGGTCCACACATCATCAACACCGGAAATCTCCCTGATCCGTTCCTCATCGCGACTGACCATGCAGCCCAGCACCACGACCCGCGGCTTGGGCCGCAGGCGGCAGACGCGATGGATCAGTTGCATGGAACTGCGGTCCGCGGCCGCGGTCACGGTGCACGTATTCACGTAGCACTCCTCCGCGTCCGCCGGATTGTCAACTACGACGATGCCCTGCGCCTTGAGTCTGGCATGCAGGGCATCGCTCTCGGATTGGTTCAGCCGACAACCGGCAGTGAGGATTGCAGCCTTCATCACGTCCCGCCGGCGGACTCGACCAGCCGGCGACTACTCCTCGTCGTCCGACAGACCCCGGAGATGATCCTCGAACGTGAACCGGTCGATGACCTCTTCCTCCGGCGGCCGACGGCGCTCACGGCGCTCGCGGCGCTCGCGGCGAGGCTCTTCACGCTCTCGCCGGGGCTCCTCACGCTCAGGTTCGATCGGCGCGTCGAGCCGCTCGGTCAACGAGACCCGCCGGTGCCCGAGGTCGATCTTCATCACCTTGAGTTCCAGTTCCTCGCCGATCTGGTAGTTCTCCTTGGCCTTGCTGCCGCCCCGGGAAAGATGACTGAGCGGCACAAACCCCTCGATACCGTGCGGCAGGCTGACGACGACTCCCGGCTTCGGCAGGTCGACGATCCGCGCCGTGATCTTGTCGCCTTCCTTCATCTCCTTGCTGTTCTGGTAGAAGGGGTCTTCCTGGATCTGCTTGAGACCAAGCGTAATGCGACGATTCTCCTTGTCGATGCCGAGAATCACCGTCTCAATCGTCAGCCCCTTTTTCAGCTCCTCCCGCGGGTGCTTGATGCGTTTGGTCCAGGAAATATCGGCGTTGTGGATCAACCCTTCGATGCCCTCTTCGATCTCGACGAAAGCGCCGAAATCCTTGAGTGCCCTGACCTTACCCTCAACCCGCTGGCCGGCGGAGTACTTCTCGTCGATCAGCGACCACGGGTCAGGCATCGTCTGTTTGAGCCCCAGGGATATCCGCCGGTTGTCTTTGTCGATGTTCAACACAACCGCTTCCAGCTCCTCGTCCGCGGTCAGGATCTGCGACGGGTGGTGAATCGACTTGGTCCAGGACATCTCCGAGATGTGAATCAGCCCTTCGATGCCCTTCTCAAGCTCGACGAACGCGCCGTACTCGGCAAGGGTCGTCACCCGGCCCTTGACGCGGCAGCCGATCGGGTACTTCTCCTCCACGTTCTCCCAGGGATGCGGAGTCAGTTGCTTGAGCCCGACCGTTATCCGCCCGGTCTCCTCATCGGCCGACAGCACCTTGATCTTCAGTTCGTCGTTGACGTTGACGACTTCCTTCGGGTGCACGACCTTGTTCCACGCCAGGTCGGATATGTGCAGCAGGGCGTCGACCCCGCCGATGTCCACGAACGCACCGAAGTCGGTGATCGTCTTCACCGTACCCTCGATCACGTCGCCGACCGCGATCCGGGCGAACAGCTCACGCCGTGCCTCGGCCCGGCGCTCCTCGAGCAGCACCCGGCGCGAGACCACGATGTTCTTCTTGTACCAGTTCACCGAGATGATTTTGACTTCGAGCTCCCGGCCGACCATCGCGTCCAGGTTCGATACCGGGCGCAGGTCCACCTGGGAACCGGGCAGGAAGGCGTCGAGTCCCATCACCCCCACCGCGAGGCCGCCCTTGACGCGCCTGAGAACGACCGCGGGCACGCCCTCGGAGCTCTGCGACTTCTCCTTGATCTTCTCCCAGGCCAGTTGGAAGTCGGCCCTCTTCTTGGAGATTACCGGGAACCCGTCCCGGTCCTCCAGGACTTCGAGAGATACTCTTACCTCCTGTCCCTCTTGTGCCTCGTCCGGATTGCGGAACTCCTCAAGCGGAAGGATACCCTCCGCTTTCAGGCCCAGGTCGACCAGTACCGCGTTGGGCAGTCGCTTGATGATCTTGCCCGTCACGATCTCGCCGGGCTTCAGGGCCGGGAACGACCCTTCGTATATGTCTTTCATCGTCAGCGGTTTACTGGCGATGTCTTTGGTTTCCTCGGGCATTGCTAACGGTCCTCCTTAACAGGGATTTCTGACAAACTTCGCAACTTCGCGTACCACCCACGCAGGAGTCGACGATCCTGAAACGACCCCGATTCGCTGCCGGCCCTGCAACTGCCCGGCCGACAGCTCACTCGCTCGCTCTACGTGAATCATCTCGGCACCCGCGCTCTCGGCGATCTCCGCCAGGCGCGAAGTGTTGGCACTGTTGCGGCCTCCGACCACAATCACCAAGTCGGAACTCGCTGCCAGTCGAGCCGCTGCCGTCTGGCGCGCCGCCACCTCCTCACAGATGGTGTCGAAGATGCGAAGCTCAGTATAGCGAAGACTGCTGAGGTTGGCAACCGCAAGACGAAGGCGCTCGGAAGACGTGGTTGTCTGGGCGACGACCCCGACTTTGCGGGCGCGAATGCGCATGTCCGGAACGTAGACCCGCCCGGCCTTCCCGCTGTGGCCGAGGATCGACCGAACCTCGGGGTGATTCCGCTCACCGACGACGATGACCCGGTAGCCCTGCTTCCGGAGTCGGCTCGCCACGTTCTGGACCTTGCGCACGTAGGGACAGGTGGCGTCAATGACAGTGATGCCGAGACGCCGGCACTGCTCAAACACCTTCGGCGGGCAACCGTGGGCGCGAATCACCAGCGCCCCGCCCCGCGCCTGCT
>CBDUZK010000125.1:0-5934 GCA_965371675.1 uncultured bacterium
CACCTCTAACTACTATCAGTGAAAATCACCTGTTTTGCCGCACTTTTCGACCAAAGAGCACGTAAGTCACGCAAATCGGTAGCCCCCGGACGGTCCCCCCCCACGGTCCACCCGGTCGTGGGGGTCGCCGTCCACTCCACGGTCCTCCTCGTGGTCGCCCCGGCGGTCGGGCTCGTGGCGGCCCTCGCGGTCCGGCCCACGGTACTCCTCACGGTCCCACCGGTCGTCCGGCCCATGGTGGGCCCCACGGCAGGGACCGCCGTCCTCCCCACCGTCCCCTGAGTCGTCCCCTGAGTCGTCCCCTACACCGTCCGGGGTACCGTCCGGATTCTAGATTGGTGATTGCGGATTGATTGGAAGTGCGAATGGCGAGTGGCGAATGACGAATTGCGGACCCACGGCTGACCGCGGACTGCTGTTACTGCTTGGGTTTCTGCTCGAACGCCTCGACCAACTTCTTCGCGTCCCCCTCCGACATCCCGGCCTTCACGCAAAGCTCCGTGAACCGCGCTTCATCTCCCTCTCCCCTCGCGGGCACGGCAGCCGGTGTGTCCTCACACGAGGGCAGGGGTGAGGGGGAATCCTCCGACCCCTTCATCGCGCGGTAGCACTTACGCAGCCCCAAGAGACACTGCCTCGGCCCGTCCGCAATCCCCATCTCAATGAACATCCCCAACGCCTGCACCAGGTACGGAATCGCCTGCTCGTGCTCACCCTTCTGCCCGTACGTATTCCCGATATTGGCGAGGTCCTGCGCCTCGCCCTGCCGGTCCCCAATGTCGTCGCCGTAGGACTCGCGGCAGGAGACAAGGACTTTGTCCTTGCGCTTCGCTTTCTTCCTGCGTATCCACATGAAGAATCGCTGCGGCAACTTGAGCAAGTACGTGACCACGACGCCAACCACAACGGCAACAGCAATCCTCAACAACCAGACCGGCGTGCTGGGCTCCGCCCCACCCCCAGCCTGCCCGACAACAACCAGCAGGAGACTATGTGCAATCATGAGTCCGTTCACAACCCCGCAGACTACGACAACCCGATGCCTGTGTCAAGCGGCAAGGCTGACCGGCGGAAGGGGTCAAGGATTCAAGGGTCCGAGGGTCCAGGGGTCCGGGCGATTGTAGATTCTAGATTATCAGAGTTGCGAATTCCGAATGGCGAATGCCGAATTGAGGAAATCCCAGGGACAGTCCCGGCCGGATAAGGTACAGTCCCGGATTTCACTCCATCCTCACTCCTCCATATTCAATCCTCTGCCCTCATCCGTGTCTATCCGTGGTTGACTCTTCTTCCCTCCTCCGTCCTCATTCCTCATTCCCGCTTCCTCTCCCCTGTCCGCAAACCGCTTCACGTCCCGGGTCATTGACAGGACTGTCTTGTCGGATACGATGGTAGTCGATGGGAACGAAGAGTTCGAGCGGCAAGCAGATTCACTTGCCTGCTCGACGCAGCACGTCGTTTGAGCAGGGACGCGCAAGCGGCAAACTCTCCACAATCCGCAAAGGGAAGCTGAACACAAGGAGGAAGCCTTGAAGTGTTTCGTCATAGCGGTCTGCCTGCTGGCCGCGGCAGTGTCCGCACAGGACCAGCTCCTGCCTGTCGAACTCATTCCGTTTGACGGCGTGGTCGAGGATCACGGAGTGCGGACCGGCGCGCGCCCGGAACTGCCCGAGTGGGCCACCGAGCCGCTCGAGCCGCAGCCGGCATGGACACACCTCGAGGAGCTGACCCGGGAAGAACGGACCAACGCCCGGATATCGTTAGACTTGGGCCTCGCTTCGCATGAGGCATTGCAGGAAGCCGGCGCCATCGAAGAGCTGTGGAATTCGGGCCGGTTCGCCGACGCCCTCGAACGCCTGCACAAGATCGGCCGGTTCCACGACCCGTGCGACGTCTTTGTCGGCATATCCTGGCGCGTGCCCATCCCGACGAAAGTCGGTACCGACTGGGGCGACAATGTCCGCATCGGCAACCACGACAGCCTCTACACCTTTTCCTGGGACAAGCTCAACGGGCGGAACAGCACCGCCTTCTGCGTCGGCATGCGGCGCACCGGTGCCTCCAGGTACATCGAAGTCTACATGACCACGGACGGCGGAACGAGCTGGACCGAGACTTACACCAACTCCCTGGGCTCTGACCACCGCCCTGACGTCGGTTCCTGCTGCTTCGGCAACTACTTCTACGTCTGCTATTCCCGACATCCGCACGCCTGTCTCGGCCGCATCATGCGGTTCAGCAAGACAACCGGCAATCAGGCCCACCTCGGCAACGGCTCCTTCTTCGCCACGATCTTCCTGGCCGACACTTTGACCCGTGACACGATCTACGAGATGGAAATCTGCTCGTCCGACGACGAGCACTCGGGCTCGCGGCTTTACTGCTTTGGCCGGACCAGGAGCGGGAAGCTGATGTACGCCTGGTCTGACAGCAACGCGTACGACTGGTACACCGTGACCCCGAACGTCAATCACTGCCACGAGGGCCTGGACTGCGCTTACAATGACGGGTTCGGGAATGCCTTCGTCTGGGCGTCGTGGATGTACCACCAGAACGACAGCAGTTACTACCCCGCGGTCGCCTGGCGCGACTCCGTATGGCACGCGTCCTACATCAACATCCGGTCCAGGAACACCTGGTCCATCACCGGCATGGCAGCGTACGAAGACACCATCTTCATCGCCTACACCCACAACAGCGGCCCGCGCCGGTACGGCCAGTTTGTCGTCACTTACGACGCCGGCGCAACCTGGTACTACGGCCCCATGCCCGACACCACAGTAAACCGTGAAAACCCGAGTGCCACCGGGCGCCACGGCCTTGGCCTTGCGACCGCCTGGCGCGAGTACGGCCCTGTAACCGACCGCCACGTCACCTACTTCCACGCCGGGATGCAGGCCGTCGGCTGGCAGGGACCGGATACGATCAGCGACTATCGACCGAGTTCGGCAATCCGGCCCCAGGTCGAATTCGTCAGTCCGTCCGGAATCTACGGGATGGCTTACATCAAGTGGCACGACACTCCGAACCCCTATTCGCTCTGGTTCAACCGGAGCGACTGGACCGGGCTGGCCGAATCCGGACCCCGGATTCCGGCCCGGTTCGGACTGAGGGCCTTGCGAAACCCGGACGGCGTGAACCTGGCTTTCGCCAACCCGGCCCGCGGTCCGGTCCAACTCCGGATCTTCGACCCTGCCGGCCGCCTGGTTTACAGCCAGACCCGGGTCATGAGCCAGGGGCCCAGGACAATCCCGTACACCGGCTCGGTCTCCGGCGTCTACTTCGCCACTCTCGACATCGGGACCTCGACCTCAACCGCGAAGTTCACACTGACCAGGTAGACAACAGCGCAACCAAACCAGGGGCGGCAGTCTGCTGCCGCAGTCCGTATCACTTCCGCCATCTGTGTCTATCCGTGTTCATCTGTGGTTATTCCAATTCCGAATGCCGAAGTACGAATGGCGAATGCCGATTGCGGACCCGCCGCCGGGCCGCTTCGTCCAGGTTCAAGGCCGCAGCGGTCGCACGTCGGCGGCAAGCCGCCGACGTTTCTTGAACCTGGTCTCGACCGCCCGCCGGGTGCGTTTGCCCTCCGGGCATTCCCGCGCCAGTGCGCGCGTGCAGTCCGTCGCCGCCTGCTTCATCGAGCCGCGCCCGCCGTCGCGCGACCGCTCGAAGTGACGCTCGAATATCGTCAGTTCGGCGTCGGTCCAGCGCCGCACGACCCGGCCCGATTTCCGCTCACCGTTCATCGCCTTCTCCTCTGCGCGAGCGGGGCACTGGACTCCGTCCTGCTCCAATCCGCAATCCAGAATCTACAATCTGAAATCTAGAATCGACTGGTGTCATGTTCGGTCCGGGTACGGCCTGGTGCCGTCCTGGGCCATGGCCCAACAGGCCACACTCGTGCGCTCGAAGCCGCGAGCCCGCAGGCGTTTCCGCAGCCGATGCGCGGCCTCCTGCCGATGCCACGGTTGCCCCTTTGCCCGGGACCGCTTCCACTTGCGCACCACCCGGTCCCGGATCGCATACTCCTCCGGACTCCACCCGGCCTTGCCTTTGACCATCTGCCCGGCATGGTGCAGACGCACGTACAGGCAGAACTGCACGGCCAATGCGCTGCGGCGGATACGAGGCCCGTCCTTCGACGCGTCCGGCCCGGTCTTGCGCCCGAGTTCGTCCGCACACTTCCGGGCCGCATCCGACATGGTCTCCAGGCTGCCCTTCATCAGTCGCCGCACGTACCGGTCGACTGTCTTCAACTCCACGTCGGTCCAGTGCACGATTTTCCGGGCCGGCCGGAACGACCACGCGCCCTCAAGCAGCCGGGTGAGCACATTGTTGCGGCTCCGGGCCGGTCGTCGCCGGTCCGGGGTTGAACCGGCTTCACGTTGTCGGTCGAGTGCGGCCTTGCAGTCCGGGGCTGCGGCCCGGCTGGAGTTGTACTTGCCCTCGGCCACGGCCCGGGCATAGCGGCCGACCGTGCGCAGTTCGGCGTCGGTCCAACCATGGAGCCACACGCGGATGCCGAGGTCTTTCCGGCAATGGTGGAGCTTCGCGGAAACCGAGTTGTCGGTTCGCCGCACCAGGCATGAGGTCTTGCTCCCGCGATCCAGCCGCAACCGCTCCAGCTCGGCCCGACAGTCAGGGACCACGTCAACCATCCAGGCATATCGACCTTCGCCATACGCCCGCGCGAAGCGGTTGACCACCGCCAGTTCGGCCTCGGTCCAGAGGGCCGGTTGCAGGTTGTCGCCTCTGGCCCTGCGCAACTGCCGGATTCTGTCCATGACCGCGACCACGGTCCGGTTCCCGGTCGGACACTTCTTCGCCAGTTCACACATGCAGGCCGCGGCCGCGTGCTTCACCAACCGGTGTTTCCCATCGTGCAACAACTCAGCGTGCCGGTTGGCTACCGCCAGTTCGGCCTCGGTCCAGTACCGCGCGACCCGGCCCGACTTCCGCCTACCACTCATCGTCTTCTCCCCGGTTCCGCGATCCTGGCGGCCTTGGTGTTTGATTCCTCTCTGCCCTCATCCGTGTCCATCCGTGTTCATCCGTGGTCAACCCTCCTTCGCTCCTGCTTCTTCACTTCGTCCCAGACCTTGTCCATTTCTTCCAGCGTGCAGTCTTCGAGGCGCCGGCCGGTGCTGCGGATTTGCTGCTCGACCGCGCGGAACCTGCGCCCGAACTTGGCGTTGGCGTCGCGCAGGCAGGTCTCGGCGTCGAGCCCGAGATGCCGCGACATGTTGACCAGCGCGAAGAACAGGTCCCCGATTTCCTCGGCCACCCGGCCCGGGTCCGGCTTTGCATGCTTGAGCTCGGCCCGGATTTCTTCGACTTCCTCGACGACCTTGTCGAGCACGTCGTGGTGGTCGGTCCAGTCGAACCCGACCCGGCGGCACCGTTCCTGCACGAGCTGCGACTGTTTGAGCGCGGGCAGGGACACGGGCATGCCGTCGAGCAGGCTGTCGCGCTCCCGCCCTTTCCTCTCTTCCTGTTTGATGCGCTCCCAGTTTTCGAGCACCTGGTCCGTGTCCACCACCTCTTCGTCGCCGTAGATGTGCGGGTGGCGGCGTTTGAGTTTGGTCACGATGCCGGCGAGCGCGTCCTCGAGCTTGACGCCTTTTTCCGCGGCGAGGACATTGGCGAGGAAGATGCCCATGAACAGGTAGTCGCCGAGTTCTTCGGTGATGTGCGCCGCGTCCCCGGTCGCGAGCGCTTCGTCGAGTTCGTAGGCTTCGTTGAGCATCAACGGCCGGGTGGTCGCAGCAGTCTGCTTGCGGTCCCACGGGCATTGTTCGCGCAGGGTGCGGACGGTTTCGAGCAGTTCGTCAAACATGGTGCAGTTTATCTTCGCCGGTCGCGCGGTCAACCCGACGGTCTTCCTCAGAAATAATCTACCCGAAGCGGAGCTGTTTACTCAGAATTGAT
>CBDUZK010000126.1:0-5805 GCA_965371675.1 uncultured bacterium
CACCAGCGTGATCAACCGCCATGGCATCAGCACGTACATCGCCGCACCCAGAGCTGCGCCTTCCGGACCGGCCCGTCGGCGCAGGAAGACGTACATCATCACGCCGGACAACAGGTGCAGCGCGAACAGGAGGAACTTGAGCGCCGGCAGCGGGTCCCCGCCGGTCAGGAACGTCATCCCGCCGCCCAGGAATGCGAACAGCGGCCCGTAGAACCGCAGGAGCGGGTACCCGCAGTAGAACTGGAAGGTATAGAACGGCGAGGTGCCTGCCTTCAGCGCTTCGTACACGACCTGCTGGCGGACCATGTGCGGCCACACGTCCACCGCGCCGATGTACCCGGGCCGGAGCAGAACCGCGCCGGACGCGAGCACCGCCGCGAGAACCAGCAGCAGGGGAACAACCCGCGCGGCCCGCACTACAGCCAACCGCGCCTACCCTGGGCGGACGACTGGCTCGGCGTTTCTCATCTACCGCTGAACAACAACCTTGCGGACGTTTGACGCCTGACGCCCAACGCTTGATGCCGGACGCACGAAGTAGACACCCGGGCCTAGATGCCGAACGTCGTTCTCCCCCGGCCTCAGGTCCATTAATTGCCTCCCGGTGATGTCGAGCAGAACGCACGACGCACCAGGTTTGACGCTGGACGCTTCAGGCAGGAACAGCACCCCGCGCACGATGGTGGCCGAAGGCTGCCTGCCATTCGTCATTCGCAACTCGGCATTCGGCATTTCCTCGATTCCGGTCAGGAATGAGTAGCGGCAGACCGCGCCGCCCTTCGTGCCGGCAAACAGGTCGATCCCGGCCGATACCGAGAAATCGAGGCAGGCGATATTCAGGCAGGTCAACCCGGCGTTCAGGCTGCTCCAGGTCGCACCCCCGTCCTCGGACAGCGCGACGCCGTAGCGCCCGCAGACAAGCACCGTATCCGGGCAGCCCGGGTAGAGCGTGACGTCGCTCAGGTAATAGCCCCCGCCGATACAGTTCCAGGTCGCTCCGCCATCGGTCGTCCTCCAGGCGCTGTCCAACGCGGCAGCGTAGACGAGATCCGGGTTGTCCGGGTGGACCGCCAGTCCGTATACCCGCTGGCCCGGCGCCGCGCCGGTCTCGGTCCAACTGCGACCGAAGTCGGTCGAGCGCCAGATCGTACCGGTGTAGTTCACATGCCCGCCCGCGTACACCACCGAGGGGTTCGACGCTGCGATTGCGAGATGGTAGACCGACCCGCGTGAAGTATCGGACAGGTTCACCCGGTTCCACGAACCGCCGCCATCGTCAGACCACGAGGCCACCGCCCCGCGCGTTGTCGCGGGATCGTCTCCACCGGTCAACACGAGGTTGCTCGAATCAGGATGAACGACACAGGCCCCACCATCGTTGTAGTAAGAATCGTTCTGGTTCCAGACGGCTCCGCCGTCGGTGCTCTTATAGAGCTGGGCCGATCCTCAACCTGAGCCTTCAAGCGCGTACAGGATATCGGTATCTGCCCCACCTGCGACCGCAATGTCGCAGATATTCCCGCAGGACAGGAAGTAACCACACGTATCCCAACTCGTCCCGCAGTCGGTCGTATAGAACATCTGGACGTCATCCATGTCGGCATAGATGCGGTCCGGATTGCTCGGGCTCACGGACAGCGAGGTAACACTGCCGATGCGCATCCCGTCGTGGCTCGAGGTCCAGTTGGCTCCCCGGTCATCGGACCGGTAGAAGCCCGAACTACCCCAACCGTAGCACGTGTCGGCTGTGCTCTCGGAGAATCCGAACCCGCGTAGGAACCGCAGGTACAACCCCGGGCTCGGCTGACTCCAGGTCAGTCCCCGGTCCGTGGTCCGGTACAGACGGTTATACCCGGCGAACCCGAGGTCCGGGTCGACCGGGGAAAACGCCATGTAGTAGGCCATCACCGAACCGGTTTTGATCCAGGTATCCCCGGCGTTCGTGGTCCGGAAGATGCCACCCGAGGTCGCGGTCAACCCGACCGCTTTGTCATCCGGATCGATCCTGAAAGCCTTGACATTGGCGGTCGTCGGTGTGATGCCGGCGTTCGCCTGCTCCCATGTCGTCCCGCCGTCGGTCGAACGGTACAGCCCGCCGCGGCTCGCCCCGGCGTAGACGAAACCGCTGTCGCCCGCGACCGAATAGCCATACTGGTTCTCGATGGTCGAGTCGATAATGACCATCGGCGACCACGTCATCCCGTAGTCGTCCGACCGCGAGAACGCCGGATGGCGCGGTATCGTGGCGTTGTAGCCGATTACGTAGACCCGGCCCGGAATCTCCGGGTCGGTCGCGCCGTAGTAGGTATACATCGGCATCGTTGTGTATACAAACGTCTCGCCGTGGTCCGTGGACCGGTAGAACCGGTTCCCGGAGGCGACGACGTATACCAGGCTGTCGTGGTACGGGTCGACCATCAGGGCGTAGGGGTAGCTGCAGTACTGGATGGTCGAGCCGGAGTGCCACGTAACCCCACCGTCGGTCGACTTCTCCACGTGCGTGTACTGCCCGCCCGACGTGTAGGGCGCGGTGTAAATCACGCCCGGGTTGTGCGGGTCAACGGTGCCTGCTTCCAGCCGCCCGCCGTCCGGCCCGACCGAGAGCCAGTCCCCGAACACGGTCCCGACCAGGCAAACGGCAATCGCGGCAATGAGGGTCTTACTCACAGTTCCTCCCTATCTGGCAATGATGATTCTCGAAGTGCGAACGCCGGCTTCCCGGCGCAGGAAATACACGCCCGGGCTCAGGTGCCGGACATCGTTCGGACCCGTCCTCAGGTCCATTGCTCTCCTCCCCGCGGCATCGAGCAAGGTTGGATACTGACCTTTGGTCGTTTCCGTCTCTGGTATGTACAGCACGCCGTGCGCAATCGTAGCCATCGGAAGCCCGCCATTCGTCATTCCCAAGTCGTCACTCGCACTTTCCTCGATCCCGGTCTGGAAGGAATACCGGTACGCGGCCCCGTCCGCGGTCCCGGCATACAGGTATACCGCGTCCAGGCTGGTGAACTCAAGACACACAACCGGGTGTTCATCGAGCCCGGCGTTCAGGCTCGACCAGCTCTGCCCGCCGTCGAAGCTGGCGACAACGCCCGGGTCGCCTGCGGCGATGATCGTATCCGGACAGCCCGGGTAGAACGCGATTGCCCGCATGCCGACGAGATGATGCACCCGGGACCAACTCGCACCCGCGTCGGTGGTCCGGTACACTCCGCCGGTCGTCGCCGCGTACGCGTGCGCCGCATTGTCGGGCCTCACCGTCAGGCCGAACACGGTCTCGGGCGGCGCCGAAGCGGTCCGGCTCCACGTCACGCCCCGGTCGGTGGAAAGCGCAACCGCGCCGGCGCTGACTATCCAGCCGCCCGCGTAGACGGTATCCGGCCCCGACGGAGCAACCGCCAGTGCCAGGGCGAACCCGCGCGCGCCCTGGTCGATGAAACTGCGCGTCCAGCCGACCCCGCCGTTGGTCGAGCGGCACAGCCCGAACGACCAGTTGCTGGTCGATGATGTTCCCTGCCCGCCGTACAGAACCAAGTCACTATCTTCGGGGTGGACGATGACGCTGCCGCCTTCTCCAAGCCAGGTGTCGATTTGTGTCCAGACGGACCCGCCGTCTGTGCTCTTGAAGAGCTCGGCGTTCCCTCAACCCTTGCCTTCGAGCGCGTACAGCACGTCACGGTCGGTCGAGGCTCCGACACCGATACCACAGATGTTGCCGCAGGCCAGGAAATCACTGCACCGGGTCCAGGTGTCGCCGCCGGATGTGCTCCGGTACACGCCATTGGCGTCCATCTCCAGGTACAGACGCCGCGGGTTTTCCCGGCTCCCGCTGATGCATGATATCTTCGTAATCCGCAGCCCGGTGTGCGCGGCATGCCAGTTGACGCCCTGGTCGGTCGACCGATGAATACCGAGGTTGCTGCTCACGTACGCGGTCGCCGCGTCACCCGGGTCCGGCACCAGGTTTCCGACCTTGCCCGTCACGTACCCGGGCATCGGCGCGGTCCACGACGCCCCGGCGTCGGTCGAGACGTACACGCGGAAAGAATCTTCCCGTGCCACCGCATACGCCACCGACGGGTCCACGGTCGAGAACCGGACTCCCATCCCCGAGGTCATGGCTCCGACCCGACCCCATACCGCGCCACCGTCGGTCGTGCGGAACAGCCCGCCCGAAGTCGCGGCCAGCACGACTTCGTTGTCCGTCCTGTTGACCGAAAGGGCCTGGACCGCGGCGTTGGTCGGGATGCCCGAGCTCACCTGCGCCCAGCTCGCGCCCGCGTCGGTCGACTTGAACACCTTCGACCGGTAGGCACCGACATAGACGGTGCCGCTGTCAACCGGGTCAGCGGCGACGCAGTACGCATAGCCGGTCGAATCCGGCTCCGGCATCGAAGGCGTCCAGGTCAAGCCGTAGTCGGTCGAGACATACACCGCCGACCGGTTCGCGCCGCCGTGATTGTAGTAGCCCGAGACGTAGAGACGGCCCGGCGTCACCCGGTCCGACGCGATGCCCGTGCCGTAACCGGGCATGGAAACCAGGGACCAGTTCGCCCCGCGGTCGGTCGAACGGCAGAGCTGGCCCGTCCGGCCGCCCGCGTACAGCAGGCTGTTGTGGTGCGGGTCGACCGCGAAGAAAGTCACATTCTGCGAAGGCACCACCCCGACCGCGGTCCAGCTCGCACCCGCGTCGGTGGACCGGAGCATCCGGCCGTTCGCCGGGTACTCATACGGCACGGCATACAGCACCGATGCGTCCTGCGGGTCGATGCCGAAAGCCTGGATGTAGCCACCGTCCGGGCCGATTGACTGCCAGTCGGCATGCGCCGCCGTCACGAATAACAACACTGCCGACAACAATACCGCTCTTCTCATGAGTTCTCCTTTGCGCGCCCGCACAAGTCTCCCCGACCGGCAGCCCCTTGTCAACCCGCCTGTGTCGCGTCCCGCCACAGATCAGTCCTCCACCACGCCGTACAACACCAGGTCAGTGAATACGCCCGCCTTCCGGACACCGTGGCGCCGGACCCCTTCGCGCGTCATCCCGACCTTCTGCAGCACCCGGCCCGACGCCTCGTTCCCGGCGAAGTGAAACGCATGGACCCGGTGCAACCCCAACTCGTCGAACCCGTACGCGAGCACCGCGCGGGCCGCCTCTGTGCAGTACCCCAAGTTCCACGACTCGACCCCGATCCAGTACCCGAGCTCGGCCCGGGAATGCTCCCGGCTGATTGACGAAAGCCCGATTGCCCCGACCAGCGCCTCGTCCGCCCGCAGCGTGATAGCAAACACGACCTGGGTCCCCTGCTCAAGGTCCACCCGGTGCGTCGCAATCCACTCCTCGGCCTTCCCGTCCGCGTAAGGATGCGGGATACACAACGTCGTGGCCGCGACCTCCGGTGCGCCGGCCAGCCGCTGCACGTCCGCCGCGTCGTCAAGGCTGAACCGCCGCAGCAACAGCCGCTCGGTCCGGAGTATCGGTTGCTCAATCATCAACATCCAGACTAAGGAAGAACCACGGGCTGTCAATCCGGTGCCCGGACCGGACCCGCCCGCGCTTCGGCTCTCGGTTCTTGGCTTCTGCCTTCTTCGTACTCTCGGTGTTTGCCTTCCGCTCGGGTCATCACCACGGCTTGACTTTCTCGCTCCGAAGCTGATAATCCCAATAGGAGGAGTCATGAAAGTGTCTGTCCGCGCTGCTGTTCTGATTGTGCTGCTCGCCGCTGCCGCTGTCCCGGCCCAGGAGTTCGAGCGCACCATCTACCTGCCCGACTCCAACTCCGGCCTGTACTGGCCAACCATCTG
>CBDUZK010000127.1:0-5797 GCA_965371675.1 uncultured bacterium
AGGTCGAGCCAGCCGTCGCCGTTGACGTCGCCCCACGCCACGCACGATGAGTAGGTTTCATTTTCAAGCAGGGTGAAAGCGGCGATGGTGTCGAGCGTGCCTGAGTTGTTGTGGAATACTTTGACGTTGTTGATGCTTCCGCGCTGGGAGTTGGAAGCCGCGGCGAGGTCGAGAAACCCGTCGTTGTCGTAGTCGCCGAACGCAAGGCGCAGGATCCAGCCGACACCGGTTCGGGCGATCCAGGACGGGGCGCTGTCGAGCACGCCGTCTTGGTTCTCGTACATCGCAATCTTCCGATACCGGCCGATGAACAGGTCGAGGTCGCCGTCGTTGTCGATGTCACAGAAGCGGATGGCGTCCGAGAGCATGCTGTCCTGTGCTGTCCAGCAGGGCAGGGTGTCGAGAGTTCCCGCGTCGTTGCGGTAGATTCGGGCGTAGTCCCAGTCGTTCGCGTAGACGTCACCTGCACTGATGGCCAGGTCGAGGTCGCCGTCGAGGTCGAAGTCGCCCAGGCAGCAGTCGAACGAGGAGTGCGGGTCAGCCGCCTTCCATCCGGGTGAGGTCTCCAGCCCGGTCCCGGTATTGCGGTACAGTCGAGCCCTGAGTTCGCCGTTGCCGTTGCGTCCGAGGTAGGCGGAGACGAGGTCGGGCATGCCGTCGTTGTTGACGTCGCCGGCGTAGCAGTGGCCGAAGTAGCCGTCGTCCGTGGAACGCCAGGACGCGGTGGTTTCGAGTGTGCCGCCTTCATTCAGATAGACGGCGTTGTGGTCAAGGGCCATGTCGTTGCCGTTCGAGACGCAGATGTCGAGGTAGCCGTTGTTGTCAACGTCGGCGAGCGCGCCACCGGTGGAGTAGTCGTTGTCCTGTGAGGTCCAGTCCGGGCTTCCGGGCAGCGGAATCGCACCCCGGGCAGCACCGGTGAGCAGGAGCAGGACAGCTAACCCGATTACAGCAGCCTTCATGACAGGGCAGTGTAATCCAATGGGCTCGGCGGGTCAAGCGTCGCGCCCCGAAGGGCCGAGCGTGCAGGTTCCATTGGTGTCTTGACACATCGGGTAAGGCACCTATTATCAGGCCGAAATTGCAGGCTGTTTCACCGGCTGCAACCGGTTCGGCAGTATTCGGACCAAAAGGAGAATCTGGATGAAAAAGAAAACCACCGCAAAGAAACTCGTCACCATATCCGTAATCAAGGCGGATATCGGCGGGTACGTCGGGCATTCGGCGAGTCACCCGGCCATCATTGAGCTCGCGGAAAAGGCGCTGGAGCGCGCGAAGAGCAAGGGAGTCATCCATGACTTCCGCGTGACCAACGTCGGCGACGACCTCGACCTGATCATGACCCACTACCGGGGCACGAATAACAGGGTGATCCACCGGCTGGCGTGGGACCTGTTCATGGAAGGTACGCAGCTCGCGAAGGAACTGAAGCTGTACGGCGCAGGCCAGGACATGCTGGCCGATGCTTTCTCCGGCAACGTGAAAGGCATGGGGCCGGGCGTTGCGGAGATGAGTTTCGTTGAGCGGAAGTCGGAGCCGATTATCGTGTTCGCGGCGGACAAGTGCGCGCCGGGCGCATGGAACCTGCCGCTGTACCAGATATTCGCGGACCCGTTCAATACAATCGGGCTGGTGATCGATCCGTCGATGCACGACGGGTTCAAGTTCGAGGTGCACGACGTTCACGGCGGCCGGGACATCATGATGTCCTGCCCGGAGCAGATGTACGACCTGCTGGTGCTGATCGGTTCGCCCGAGAACTACATCATCAAGAACGTGTACAGGAAGAACGGCGAGATTGCGGCGGCCAGTTCCACGCAGAAGCTGGCGCTGATTGCCGGCCGGTACGTGGGCAAGGATGACCCGGTGATGATTATCCGGTGCCAGTCAGGCATGCCGGCGGTCGGCGAGGTGCTGGAGCCGTTCGCATTCCCGCACATGATCTCCGGCTGGATGCGCGGGTCGCATTACGGGCCGCTGATGCCGACGTCGCGGCCGCAGGCGACGCCGTCCCGGTTCGACGGGCCGCCGCGGGTAATCGCGTGCGGGTTCCAGCTCTGCAACGGCGGGCTGGTCGGGCCGCGGGACATGTTCGACGACCCGGCGTTCGACCTGGCCCGGAGCAAGGCGAACGAGGTCGCGGATTACCTGCGTCGCCACGGTCCGTTCGAGCCGCACCGGCTGGGCCTGAAGGACATGGAGTACACGACCCTGCCCGAGGTGCTCAAGCGCCTGGTGGGTCCGAAGCGCAAGAAGAAGTCCCGGAAGAAGTAACCCGCCTGCCCGGGGTGTTGGCGCCGGCCGGGGCACGGGTTCCGGCCGGCGCAACCGATTCCGGGCCGGCGGCGTCCGGATACAGGAATGACAATGAACGCTGACAGCAACGGTTCGGGCAGCGACGTTCAGGCCGCGCAACAGTTGGGCGAGGCCCGGCGCAGGATTGAGCAGGAAGTCGGTAAGGTCATCGTCGGCCAGAAGCAGGTAATCGAGGAGACCCTGATTTGCCTGCTGGCCCACGGCCACGGCCTGTTGATTGGCGTGCCCGGCCTGGCTAAGACGCTGCTGATCAACACGGTCGCGCAGGTGCTGGACCTGTCGTTCAACCGGGTCCAGTTCACGCCGGACCTTATGCCGTCCGACATCACCGGCACCGACATCATCGAGGAAGACCAGACGACCGGCAAGCGGGCGTTCCGGTTCGTGCCCGGGCCGGTGTTCGCGAACATCGTGCTGGCGGACGAGATCAACCGGACCCCGCCGAAGACGCAGGCCGCGCTGCTGCAGGCGATGCAGGAGTACAAAGTGACCGTGGCCGGCAAGACCTACGACCTGCCGTCGCCGTTCTTCGTGCTCGCCACCCAGAACCCGATTGAGCTTGAAGGGACCTACCCGTTGCCCGAGGCCCAGCTCGACCGGTTCATGTTCTCGATCTACGTCGATTACCCGACACCGGACGAGGAGCGGGAAATCGTCAAGAGCACGACGTCCGCCTACGTGCCGCAACTGGAGCGAATCCTGTCGGCCGACGAGATTGCCGGCCTGCAGGCGCTGGTGCGCCGGGTGCCGGTGGCGGACGAGGTCGTGGACTACGCGGTGCGGCTGGCGACCGCGACCCGGCCGGACGCCGATGGAAGTCCGAAGTTCGTCAAGGAGTGGGTGAGTTGGGGCGCGGGGCCGCGGGCGTCGCAGTACATGATCCTGGGCGCGAAGACCCGGGCCCTGCTGAAGGGGCGCTACACGCCGGAGAAGGCCGACGTCAAGGCGGTCGCGCAACCGGTGCTGCGGCACCGGATTGTCAGCAACTTCGCGGCCGAGGCGGCGAACGTCCGCGCGTCCGACATCGTCGACCGGCTGCTGAACGAGATGTGAAGAGGCCGCGACCCTGGTCAATCCCGCTCGGAAGCCTGACGCCGGGGCGCAACCGGCTCGAATTCGGCCTGGCAATCGAGGAGATCGGCGGGGAGCGGCACGAGGTAGCCGAGAACCCGTCGTTCGAGACGCTGGTCGGTCCGGTCAAGGTCGAGCTTGACATCGTTCGCCGCGGGCGACGGCTGCTGGTGAGCGGCAGGGTGCGGTTCCGTGCCCGGATGCGGTGCGCGCTGTGCGGGGTCGAGTATGAGCATTCCTACGATGAGAACCTGGCTACCGAGTTTGTGGCCGAGGGCGAGGTGCCGCCGCCGGACGGCAAGGTGATGGTGAACCGGGACGTCGAGGAGTTCCGGTTCAAGGACGATTTCCTGGAACTCGGACCGCTGGTGCACGATGCCATCCACCTGGCAATCCCGATTGCCCCGCGTTGCAGTCCGGGCTGCAGGGGAGCGTGCCCACGGTGCGGGAAGAACCTGAACGACGGTCCGTGCGACTGTCCCCCGGGAGACGAGTCCCCGTTCGCGGAACTGGTCCGACTCAACGACGAAGAGCGGTCCGGCTAGATTTTCTGCTGTACCGGCTCAGTCCTCGACAATCCCGCGCAGGTATTCCTCGCCGAACTCGATCTTGAACTCGGTCCACATCGGCAGGTGGTCGGACATCTGGTACGTGCGCCACGCTTCGTAATAGCCGACCTTGCCGTCTTCAGCCGGGTAGTAATCTTCACCCATCGTCTTGCGGTAGGTCTTGTCGTCTTGGTTGCGGTACACGGATTCGTAGAAGTCGAACACCCCGGCGCTGAGCAGTTCCAGCCGGCGGTCCGGACCGAGCCGGAAGGCGACCTGGTCGTAGTGGTGCTTGTCCTTTGCCACGTTCGACGGCAGGGCCTGCAGTTCCTCGGGGATGGTGAAGCCTTTCTTCAGCAGGGCCTTGAACGTGCCCGCGGTCGGGTCGAAGATGTTGAAGTCGCCGAGCAGGATCAGGTTGCGGCTCCACGACCGGCTGCTGTCCGACCATTCGGCCAGCGTCGCCGCCAGTTGCTTCATTTCGGCCAGGCGGCGCGGCGCGTCCTTCTTCTTCCCGCCGTAGATGACGTGGACCGTGCACAGGGCGAAGCGGAACCACCCGGCCTCGAACCCGGCGAGGAACGGGGTTCGCGCGAACTGGACGACGTTCGGTTTCTTGCGCGGAGGGAGCACCAGTTCCCCGGCCAGGCCGCCGAAGTCTACCTTGCGTGAGTCGTAGACGTAGGCGAGCCGCTCGCCGTGCCCCGCGGTTCCCCGGGTCACGTCGGTGACGACGTACTTCCACCCCGGGCCGAGCATGGCAACCAGGGCCTTGAGTGCTTTCAGGTCGTGCCGGACTTCCTGGATTGCGACGAGGTCGAAGCGCGATACGATTTCCGCGATGTAGCACATCGATTCGTCGCTGCGGACCCCGTGGTTCCGGGTGTCGAACTCGCGGACGTTCCAGGTGGCAAGCAGCAGGGTGTCGATGCGGGTGCGGCACGGTATCTCGCGGTCGAGCTGTTCGCGCAGCGCGAGCAGGCGTCGGGCAACCCGGCGTTGGGTGCGTTTGCCGCCGGTCAGTTGGTAGTAGAAGGCCACGTCGATTTCCCTCCTTGCGGTTTGCTACGGGCCGGTGTATCTCTGCCGTTCGGTTGGCTGTGTGGTGTCAGCCCGCGAATCCATGGTCGAGCATAGGCAATCGGTCAGGGGGTGTCAAGGCGGAGGTCAGGTTTGTCGCCGTGACGCCGTTGCGGCGCTGGTGTTGTCGCCTGTGGGTCACTCCTCGTCGCGCCAGGAACCGGGGTCGAGTTCCCGCAGCTTGTCCTCCAGTTTCCGTTCCAGCGGCGTCTCGATGCCGGCGGACCTGGCGATGCGATGCGCGTCGTAGTAGTGTTTGATTGCCGCTGTGGTGTCCCCGGCCTGTTCAGCGTGTTCGGCCAGCCGCAGGTGCATGGTCGCGTAATTCAGGGACAGGGGCCGGACCCGCCGGGTAATCGGGGAGAGGTTGGCCAGCCAGGGCTCATCCGCGTCCGCGGGTTTGAGCCGGTACACTTCGGCCAGGTTGTACGCGATGCGGTCCAGGTCGGTCGAGTCGCCGACCGGTTTGCCGGCAACCCGCCACACCAGTCCTTCGTTGATCAGCCGGCCGCTGAACCCGGCCAGGCGCGGCGGGGCGCAGGTGATGGCGAAGTAGACCGGGCTGCCGTTGCGTCGGGAGTTGGCGACGATGTGCGCGGCGAGCTGGTCCGCGACCAGGCGGGTCACGCCGGGCCGGGAGCCGTGGTATGGGTGCAGGGCCTTGATGGTCGTGTCATTCCAGGTAATCGGCACGCCGAGCGAGTCGCGGAGCAGGGCCGCGATGGCGGGCAGGTTGAGCAGGCTGAGGTTGACGACCTTCACGTCCGGCCGGAGTCCGCCGA
>CBDUZK010000128.1:0-5795 GCA_965371675.1 uncultured bacterium
AATCGACGGGCGGCTGGTGGACAGCCAGGCGCGGGACGTGACGATGGGTGAACGTAACGGATTCCGACTGGACGGAACGAAGCTGGCGAACGGCACCTACCTGGTGCAACTCGTCACCCCGGCCGGTGTCTTCGCCCAGAAGACCGCGGTCCTGCGGTAGAACCGCCTTCAAATCAGAAGCCGGTGTGCCCGCTCGGGCACACCGGCTCTTGTTTCCAACAGCCCGCGGTCAGCGACCGGTCGCCAGTCGGTCCGCGAGGAAACCCGGCAGGCCCGCCTTCCGGATACCCCGCTGCACCGACCGGATGTCATACTCGACCCGGTGGAATGTGAACTTCTGCGTATCCGTATCGTAGATCACACAGCAGGCACGTGGGTCGCCATCCCGCGGCTGTCCGACGCTGCCCGCGTTGACCAGGTACCGGGAACCGGGCCGGACGACAAAGGACCCGTGATGCACCAGTTTCGTCGCGCCGTTCCGCTGCTCGACCGCAAACGGATAGTGGGAGTGACCGACTACGCAGATTGAACCCGGGAAGGACCTCATCTCGTCTTCTGCCTCACGCGCCGAGAATATGTACTCCCACCGGTCCGGCGCCGAAGGCGACGCGTGAACCATGTACAGCGGGTCACAGTGCTCGGTCAGCGGCAGCGACTCAAGATAGCTGATCGCGTTCTCATCGAGCCGGGATTGAGCCCAGACAATGGCCGCGCCGGCCGCCACGTTGAACGAGCTGAGCGGAATCCGGCCCAGGACGCCGTAGTCGTGGTTCCCGGCGACGACCGGGCCGCGCAAGGCCCGGATTTCGTCGACGCAACACTCCGGCTCCGGACCGTACCCGACAGTATCACCCAGGCAGAGATACGATGTGACATCCCGGCTGCGCAGAAACTCAAGCACGCGGCGCAACGCAACGCAGTTCCCGTGGATGTCGGACACAATCCCGAGCCGCATCAGTCGCCCCGGGCACCAATCTCCTTGTAGATCCCGTCGAGCACCCCGTTGACGAACCGGCCCGAATCATCGTCACCGTACTTGCGGGATACGTCGACCGCCTCGTTGATCGACACCTTGGGCGGCACGTCATCGAAATAGAGCATCTCGGCACACGCAATCCGAAGCACCGCCCGATCCAGGTAGCGCAGCCGCTCAAAACGCCAGTGACGCACGTGCCGCACCACCATCGAGTCGATCTCCTCCCGGTTGTTCAGGACGGCCTGGATCAACCGTCGGAGGTAGGTTTCCGCCTCGTCCGAGGGATTCTTCCGGTGCACGATCTCCTCGATCGTATCGTCCGGCTCCCCCCGGACCAGGTCCAGGCGGTAGAGCGTCTCGAGCGCGGCCTCCCGCGCCAGTCGGCGTTGGGTCATCGAACGTCAGTCGATCTGGGCAATCAGGTTGGTCATCTCGATCGCCGACAGGGCCGCGGACCAGCCTTTGTTCCCGGACTTGGTCCCGGCCCGCTCGAGCGCCTGCTCAAGCGTGTCCGCAGTGATAACGCCGAACGTCACCGGCACGCCGGTATCGAAGGAAGCCTTGGCCAGTCCTCTCGACACTTCGGCGTTGATGTACTCGTTGTGCGGCGTGTCGCCCCGGATGACGGCGCCGAGCGCGACGATGCCGTCGTAGCGCTTGGTGGCCGCGAGACGGAGGACGACGGCCGGCAATTCGTACGCCCCGGCAACCCAGAACGTATCCGCCGACTCGGCCCCGTGACGCTCCAGGCAGTCGTGCGCACCGCTCAGTAACTGCCGGCTGATTAGGTCGTTGAACCGTGATACGACCAGGGCGAACTTACGCCCGCCGGCGTCGAGCTTTCCTTGGAACTCTCTTTTCTTCATCATTGACTCCTTTCTCGATATTCCCCAGCAGGTGACCCAGCCGGTCACGCTTCGTAACCAGGTATCCGAGGTTGCGCCGATTCGGCTTGCACACAATCGGAACGCGCTCGACAATCTCAAGACCAAAACCCCGCAGGCCGACCACCTTCTTCGGATTGTTGGTTATCAGGCGGATACTCGTCAGGCCCAGGTCATGAAGAATCTGCGCCCCGATTCCATAGTCCCGGAGGTCGGGCTGGAAGCCGAGAGCCACATTAGCCTCGACCGTATCCAGCCCATCGTCCTGCAGCCGGTAGGCCCTCAGCTTGTTGGAGATGCCGATGCCCCGGCCTTCCTGGCGCATGTAGAGCAGGACCCCGGTCCCTTCCTTCTGAATCATCTCCATCGCCAACGCGAGTTGCTGTCCGCAGTCGCAACGAAGGGAATGCAGCACATCCCCGGTCAGGCACTGCGAGTGCACACGCACCAGCACGCGCCGCCGGTTCCGCACGTCACCCTTGACCAGTGCGATATGGGCGTACGACTCCACAATGCCCTCGTACACCACCGCGCGGAAATCCCCGTACGTGGTCGGCAGGTCGGTTTCGACCACCTTGCGAATCAACCGCTCGCGCTGCTGGCGATAGGCGATTAGGTCCTTGATGGTCATGATCTTCAGCTCGTGTTCCCGCGCCAGCCGGCGGAGCGCCGGCAGCCGTGCCATCCGACCGCCGGCGGTCATCACTTCACAGAGCACGCCGACCGGTTGCAGACCGGCCAGCCGCGCCAGGTCTACGGTCGCCTCGGTGTGACCGGCACGGACCAGCACGCCACCATCCTGGGCGACAATCGGGAAGATATGTCCGGGACGGCCGAGGTCGTCAGGCTGCGTGGTCGGGTCGACCAGCGCACGAACGGTCACGGCCCGGTCGTGGGTCGATATACCGGTAGTCGTACCCTTCACCGCGTCGACCGACACCGTAAAAGCGGTCCCCTGCAGGGCGGTATTGGCCGCCGACTGGGACCCGAGCTTGAGTTCGTCGGCCCGCTCCCGCGTGAGCGTCGCACAGACCAGTCCCCGGCCATGCCGCGCCAGGAAATTCACCTTCTGCGCGCTCACCTTCTCGGCCGCGAACACGAAATCGCCTTCGTTCTCGCGCGACTCATCGTCGACGACAATCACAATCCGACCCCGTCGGATGTCACGCAGTACATCCTCGACCGCCGCGAAACCCGACTGCTTCTTCGATGCCGTTCGGCTCAATGTCGTTTCCTCTCTACTGACAGTCAATACGGAACGCGTCACTCGACCACAACTCTCCAGCCATTGCAACACATAAGCTAACGCACCGACCCGCAGCAGTCAAGCCTTGTACATCGGGTCAATCGGCGCGGCGGTCCCGTTTGCGTGTAAGCTCCCGGCACACAATGACTTGTCACCAGCAATCGCCGACCCGGAAGACCGGCCGAGGTCGTAATCCAGCCTGACCCGCTTCCTTGACACCCGGTGGCCGACTTCTATACTTCCGCATGCCTCCCGAAGCGCAGCAGTCGGCCCGGGGCCGGACTCCGGACGGTCAGTGGCTGCGCTGTGACGGTTGCGGCGAGATCCTCTACCGGAAGACCCTGGAGACTAACTACTTCATCTGCCCGCGCTGCGGTCACCACTTTCGCATCCCGCCCGACCGCTACATCGAGATCATCCTCGACGACGGCCGGCTCGAAGAACTCGACGCCGACCTCGCGGCCAGCGATCCGCTGAAATTCCCGAGGTACCGCGAGAAGATCCGGCAGGCGCGTGCCAGAACGAACAAGGTCGACGGCTTCAGCTACGGCCGGGCGGCCGTTTCCGGCACCACGGTTATCTTCGGCATCATGGACTTCCGATTCATCGGCGGCAGCATGGGTTCGGTCGTCGGTGAGAAAGTCGCACGCGCAATCCGGCTCGGCCGTGAAGAACGCAAACCGGTCATCGTCGTCTCGACCTCGGGCGGCGCGCGCATGTACGAAGGCATCTTCTCGCTGATGCAGATGGCCAAAACCTCGGCGGAACTGGGGCTGCTGAAGCAGGCAGGTATCCCGTTCATCTCGATCCCGGTCGACCCCTGCACCGCCGGCGTCATGGCATCCTACGCATCGCTCGGCGACGTCATCATCTCCGAACCGGGCGCCCTGCTCGGGTTTGCCGGTGCCCGCGTCATCGAGAACACGATTGGCGAGAAACTGCCCGAGGGCTTCCAGCGGGCCGAGTTCCTGCTCGAGCACGGGATGATCGACAAGGTGGTCCCGCGCCGGGACCTGAAGGAAACACTGACCCACATCCTAGCCGTAATCTGGCCGGAACAGGACCATGAGCCGAGTACTGCTTGAAAACCTGACCAAGGTCTTCGACAAGACCGTCACCGCGGTCGACAACATCACCTTCGAGGTCGCCGACCGTGAGTTCTTCGTGCTCGTCGGCCCGTCCGGCTGCGGCAAGTCGACCACCCTGCGCCTGCTCGCCGGGCTCGAGGAGCCGATCTCCGGGCACATCTACATCGGCAACACCGATGTCACGTGGACCGAACCGAAGGACCGCGACATCGCCATGGTGTTCCAGAACTACGCCCTCTACCCGCATATGACCGTATACGACAACATGGCGTTCGCGCTCAAGCTCCGCCGCGTCCCGAAGGCCGACATCCGGCGGCGGGTCGAGCAGGCAGCCGGCACCCTCGGCATCAAAGAGCTGCTCAAGCGCAAACCCCGCGCCCTGTCCGGCGGCCAGCGCCAGCGGGTCGCGGTCGGCCGCGCAATCGTGCGCAGCCCCAGGGTATTCCTGTTCGACGAACCGCTGTCCAACCTCGACGCCAAACTACGTATCGGCATGCGTGCCGAACTTGCGCGCCTCCACCGGCAGTTGGAAACCACTGTGTTCTACGTCACCCACGACCAGGTCGAGGCGATGACCCTCGGGCAGCGCATCGGGGTCATGAAGGACGGCCAGCTGCTCCAGATTGCCGACCCGATGACACTCTACAACCAACCGGTCAGCAAATTCGTCGCCGGGTTCATCGGCTCGCCGCCAATGAACTTCCTCGCCGGGCGGATCGAGGACAACCCCCTTCGATTCCTCCACGCGACGTTCGCCATCAACCTGCCCGACCGACTGCGCGAGACGCTGCAGCGACTGGCCGGTGGCCCGGTCACGCTCGGCGTGCGGCCCGAGAACATCCTGCTCGACGCCGCGCCGGACCCGACCCAGGTCATCCGGGCGGGCGTCGAAGTCGCCGAGCTGATGGGCAACGAGAACATCCTCTACCTCCGAATCGGCGACGACTCAATCGTCGCCCGCGTCCCCCCGCGCTTCGCACCGAAGCCCGGCGAAGGCGTGGACGTCCATCTCGCACCCGACGCGCTGCACTTCTTCGACCCGGAAACCGAAGCGACCCTGGCCTGACCCGTCATTCCCGACCCCGACTCCGACAACCGAAAGCCGTTCCCGGACCGACTCGGACACCTGACCGCACCCGGGGTCAACCAATGGAGTCAATAGCGACCACAACTTCCGCTCCCGAGCCGGACCGGCTGATTCGCAATGCCCTGCTGCTTACGGTGTTCGCCCTGGCCATGGGCTACATGGAAGCCGCGATTGTCGTCTACCTCCGCCAGTTGTACTACCCGCAGGGGTTCAGCTTCCCCCTGGCCAACACGATGCTCGAGCCGGTCTTCGTCATCGAGTTGGGCCGCGAGTTTGCCACGATCGTCATCCTGACGGTCGCCGCCTGGCTGACGGGAAAGAACAGACTCGAACGGCTCGCCTGGTTCCTGTTCGTGTTCGGCACATGGGACATCTTCTACTACGTCGGACTCAAGGTCCTGCTGGACTGGCCTCCGTCTCTATTGACCTGGGACATACTGTTCCTGATTCCATTCCCCTGGGCCGCGCCGGTCCTGGCCCCACTCATCGTGGCCGCATCGATGGCGGCACTGGG
>CBDUZK010000129.1:0-5778 GCA_965371675.1 uncultured bacterium
CTGGGAGCCGCAGCGCCGCGCCAACACCAACAAACTCCTGCAGATAATCGAAGACTCCGGACTCCACGGCGACCACCCGCTGCGCCTGCTCGACTCTCTTGGCCACTCCGACCTTGGCCGCGAATCCAACGCCGGGATCCCGACCGAAGACCGCAACGCAGTCCAACTCATGACCATCCACGGTGCCAAAGGCCTGCAGTTCCCGGTCATGTTCCTGCCCGGGCTTGACCTCAAGCGCAAAGGCAAACCCGGGGACCCGCAGACCATCATCGAAGAACACGACGCCAACGAAGTCCTGGTATCCCACATCACGGACAAAGCCGCCCGGGACCTCAGCCCCTTCCACCAGGAACACCGGCTCAAGGAACTCGAAGAACACAAACGCCTGCTCTACGTCGCCTGCACCCGTCCGCGCGACGTCCTCATCCTCACCGGCACGTGGACACCGCGGCGCAAAGGCACCTGGCTCGAATGGCTCGAAGAACACCTCGGGCTGACCCGCACCGACGACGGCTTCAAACTCGGGCCCGACCTCCCCGGCGTCAAGGTAACGGAAGCACCTGCTCCGTCTCCCTCTCCCCTCGCGGAAAAGGACAAGGGTAAGGAGAAGCAAGTCCTCAATCTCAAATCTAGAATCTCAAATCTGAAATCTGAAGTCTCGCCTCTCGACCCCGGCCCCGCGCCGCGCATCGAACCGGTCGTCCGCAACATCCGCACCGACTATCACCGCTACGCCGACGACCTCATCGGACTCGGCGACGTCGTCCACGCTGTGCTCGAACAGATATCGAACGGACCCCTGACCCCTGACCCCGAATCCCTGACCCCGGAAGTACAGCGTCTCATCAGGATTCACGGCCTTCCGCTCGACCGGCTCGACGACTACGTCGAAACGGTCCTCAAACAGGTTGCCGGACTCAAGAATGACTCCGAACTCTGGGACATCATCCGCCCCCGCGAAGACGGCAGGGCCGAACTCCCCTTCATGCTCAAACAAGGCGAGAGAATCTACTCCGGCCGCATCGACCGCGTAATCCTCACGGACACAGAAGTCCGCATCTACGACTACAAGACCTACGCTATCGAGGAAGAAGAAATCCCGACCCGGGCCGCCGAATACCACAACCAGCAACTGAAACACTACGCCCGCGCCTGCAAGGCCCTGTACCCGGACAGGGAAGTCTCAACCTTCCTTATCTTCACCGCCCTGCCCAAGCTCATCAAGACCGGCTAGAACTGCATGAACCGTACTCCGAAGCGCTGCATCTACGAAGAACCAGGGTCAGGATATCACTGCCCGCACGACGCGGTCGAGGGTAGGGACCACTGCATCTTCCACTTGCCGGTAGAGGAAAAGCCGCCAGGTAAGTTCTGGAAGCACCTCGCCGGATACCTCGCCGCCCTTTACGAGACGGCAGGCAATTCTGATACGAAGACATTCGCCAGCTCCGGCGACGCCTGGGTGTTCTCCCCAGACCGGCAAGCCGAACGCGACCACTACAAGAAACTCGTGAAGGAAGGACAGGTCTGGGATTTCAGGGGCTTCGTATTCCCGGATATGCACGAGAAAGTCATTCTGAAGCACGATGAGCCGGACGAGTGGCACGAAGACCCGGAAGGGTCAATCAAGAAATACGAAGAAACCGTGGAGTCACGCGACTTCAAGGACTTCGTGTTCGGAGCGTTGGACTTTAGTCATGCTATCTTCATGCAAGATGCAGTCTTCGAAGGCGCAACATTCTCGAAAACTGCGGATTTCCACGGGTCGGCGTTCAGACAGAAGGCTGACTTCAGAGACACCCTCTTCAAGGGACCAGCCGATTTCTCTGAGGCGGAATTCGCGCGGCGCGCCAACTTCAGTATGGCAGCCTTCTCCCGGAAAGCTGAGTTCCGACGAGCTCAGTTCGCCGACGACGTCAACCTCCACCGCGCGCAGATCTCCGGCCCCTTCTGCCTCTCTGGGGTCCGATTCCACAAACTAGTGGACCTCTCCTATGTTACACTTCGGAACCGGCTGCTCTTCGAGGGCACTGATATCGGTTCTGAATCGCTGGTACTGCTCTGGCACGTGAATTTCGAGCACGGCATATCCGATGTGCACATGGAGGAAGGGCACAGAACTGGGCAGATAGAGGCTCCAAGAGGTCAAGTGGTGTTTCAGGATATCGGTCACGGCATCAACCGGATTTCGCTCCTCCACACGGACGTATACTCAGAGCATCTGCACGTACGTTTCTCGAATGTTGTCTGGAACACGAACCCGAAACGGTTCATCTTCGATGCCAGGTTTGTGTTCAACTTGGTTTCAGACTGGATGGCAGAGACCGGACTATCCAAGAATATCCTCGACCAGCTACCCGGCCTGTTCAACGCGCGCCGCGAGGTTCCCGAGAGTGAGACCGAAACCCAGAGGGCCGAGAGAAAGAAACGGGAATCGTCCGAGTGCGAACGCCTAGTCAAACAGGATGTCGAGCGCATCGCCCGGGAAATCCGGCGTTCCTACGAGGACTACGGGAACTATCCGGACGCCGGGGACTACTACATTGCTGAAATGGACTATCGCCGGGAACGAACGCCCCGGTACTCCTTCCGCAGGCTAGCCCTGTGGCTCTACAAGCAGATCAGCAACTACGGGGAATCCCCTGGGCGGGCTCTGATGTCGCTCTTGTTCGTACACTTGGCCTCCACCATGGGCTACCTGCTGACCGGATTCTACCAAGGTAAACACCCTGTGAAACCCCTGTTCGCGTCGGGCTGGCCGTACATAGGCACGCCACTCATGGACTTCTGCCGTTCCCTGCTCTGCTCGGTGTTCAACTTGGTCCCCGGCTACTTTCGAGGCCAATCTCTGAGTTTCACCGCCAACCCGGTACTCGCAACAACCGAAGCTCTGCTTGGGGTCGCGGTCCTCACCCTATTCCTGCTAGCGGTCCGCCGCAGATTCCGTCGCTGACCCCACCGCCGACAAGAGTCCGCTCGGCCTCTTGCCGAAGCGCCCTACCGCTGAAGTATTACCTTGGAAACAGCCCTATCTTGTTCCGCTACAACGAAATACACACCCGGCGCAATACGACTCACGTCATTCTCCCCCGGCGCAAGGTCCATGACGCATCGGCCGGTGATGTCGAGCAGCCACGCTGGAGCGCGACCGGGCAAGCGAAGCGTACCCTTGGTGATTGTCGCCGATTGCGTCGGCCGTACCGGCCGGTGACGCCGGTCCTCGATGCCCCCCGCACCGAGCCGCACAACAAAGACCTGGTCACCGGCACCGGCGAACAGCCGCTGGTACTCGGCATTCCAAACCAGGGAGTACGCCGTCGCCGGCAACGCAACCGAATCGACGAGCGTCAACCCGACGCCGTCGAGCACGTACAGCATCCGACCTGATACGAAGACGCGGTGTGAGTCCGGATCGCACAGAAGGCCAGACCATCCGACCGACACCGGCACGCGTGCCTCGATCTCGCCGGTCCTGGTATCGACAACGACAACTTCCTCCGACCCGGTGCAGCCGACGAACAGCCGGTTCAGGACCTCATCGATAGCCAGTGGTCGAGGTCTGACGCCGATGTCGGCAATCACATCTACGACCGAGTCCCCGGCAATGTCGATGACGAGAACGTCATCGCTGTCCGGACGGGATACGTACAGCCGGCCCGCCAAACCACTGTAGGCCAACTCGCCCGCAGACCCGAGTGGTATCCGCAACGTGACCGAGTTGGTCGCGACGTCGACTCCGGTGAGCGAAACCCGTTCCAGAAAGTACACCCGGTCGTACTCGGGCGCAGCGCAGGATTTGTCCCAGTGACCCAGCTCCAGGCTGTCGACGACGCTGTCGTTCCGCGTGTCGATAGCCCATGTCGTCGACTCACCGGCCCAGCGGAACAGACCGTAGGCCCGGTCAGCCCAATGGCCGCCCATGTCCAGGAATCGCTCTGCGCACCACTGCTCGTACTCAATGGTCCGCAGTCGCGCGCCGGTGGCCGCGTCGTTGACGAACCAGTAGCCATAGCAGTCCCAGTTGCCGCCCGAATAGAGCTTCGTGCCTCCCGCCACGAACGCAAGGCAGCGCGAAAAGGGCGGGATGCCCGCCCCGCCCGAAACCACACGCCCGGCAGGGTCGATGGCCGTCGCGAACGGGCTGTAGCCGCCCAAACAGAACATCCTGCCTGTCTGCGGTTGCTCCACCAGGTACTCCAGGTCATAGCTATGGTGGGTAGCGGCACAGAGCTCATCGGTCGCGGGGTCGATGGCCAGCAGGCTGAGGCCCTCGTTCGTAACCAGGTAGATGCGTCCGTTGGCGCTTAGGGCTACGGAGTTGATAATGCCCACATATATGACCCGTAGCAGGGTATCGGCCCGGGTATCGAACACCCAGCACCAAGGATACTCCGCCTCGAAGCAGTAGAGCTTGTGCTGGGCCGTATCCAGCGCCATTGCCTGACCCCGCCACCACCACACGGGTAGCGACTCCACCCGCACGCTGTCGGTCGCGCAGTCGAAGACCACCAGTGCACCCTTGGCCGATGCGTACACCTTGTTGCCGGCCGGGTCCAGGACCAGCGCCCGGCAGCCGTCCATCGGGGTTTCGAAGAGCAGCGAGTCGCCGCGCGTGTCGATCACGGAGACATTCGACCACGAGCCCATGTAGGCCTTGTGCTCCCGGGGATTGCAGACCGCGTGCTCGTTAACGTACGATGTGGGGATGACGGCCGCAACCGTGTCGGCTCGGGTGTCGATTGCGTAGATGTCACCGGTGGAACCAACATAGAGCCGGCTCACGCCGGTGTCCAGGCACGCCGCCAGCGGGTCGCGGCCGACCCGTATCTGCGAGATGATGGTGTCCCCGCTCCCGCAGATCACCGTGACCGTATCCGCCACTTCGCTCACGCAGTAGACCACGTTGCGCGCGTCGTCATACAGAAGAGTCATGGGGTTAGCGGGCACGCGAAAACTGTCAATCTGGGTGCGCGTCGCCGCATCGATTATCCGAAATATGTCATCGCTTTCGTCCGCAACACATACCTTCCGGTTCGCCGGGTTGTAGCACATCGACCAGACCTCACCCACGGGTCTCACCGCCGCCTCGGTCCGTGTAAGCCCGGCGTTGAACACCGTCACGTCGTTGCCGCCGGCCCAGATGGTGCTGTCGAACGGGCAAGACAGCAGGACCTTGGGTTCGTCGTAGGCATGCGTGGAGTCGCACAGCCAGATGATATCTTCCACGTACGCGGCCTGCACCGCAACGAACAACAACAGGATTGTCCCGATAAGTTTTCCCATCACATCCTCCTACCTCTGAACCACGATCTTGCGACCCGGCATTCCCGACGGAAACAGAGAAACACTCGCCACCGCGGTCCATTCGTGCGGCTGGGCTATGGCCGCGGTCGCGGCCGGGATGTCTGCAAGAACGACAACGGACTTCACGGTTCCTCCTCGACGTCGCTCGGCATCGCCCGATTCTAAGGCCGGAATCACCCGGTTGTCAAGCGCCCTGCCCTCTGGCGTTCCTGGCGGCCTCCGGTCGGTCATTGGGACTTGGACCTTGGTCATTTCCTCTCTTGGCGGCCTCGGCGGTTGATTCACTCCGCTCTGGTCGTCACCCCGGCTTGACTTCCCCGCTACGGAACTGATAATCCGCATAGGAGGAGTCATGAAAGTGCCTGTCCGCGCTGCTGTCCTGATTGTGCTGCTTGCCGGTGCCGGTGCCCCGGCCCAGAAGTTCGAGCGCACCATCTACCTGCCCGACTCCAACTCCGGCCTGTACTGGCCAAC
>CBDUZK010000130.1:0-5775 GCA_965371675.1 uncultured bacterium
CGACTACACCGACGCGTGGTTCATCGGTTTCACCCCGTCGCTGTGCTGCGGGGTCTGGGTCGGTTACGACCGGAACCGGACCATCTTCCGCGGCGCGACCGGCGGCGGCATCGCGGCCCCGATCTGGGGCGCGTTCATGAAGAAGATCAAACCGGCCGACAACGCCCGGTCCCGCTTCCGCGTGCCCTCGGGCATCGTCACCGCCCCGATCTGCGAGCAGACCGGCCAACTGGCGACACCGCGCTGCCCGCGCGTGCGCTACGAGGTATTCATCAACGAAACCCAGCCGGCGGAACCCTGTTCGATGCACGGCCCCGAAGCGCCTCCGCCGCCGCTGCCGGACTCGTTCGAACCCGTTGTCCCACCCGCGCACGACTCCTGACCGAACCGGCGCGGCCCTGCGGTCAATCTACCGCCGGCTGTTGACCGCGTTCGGCCCTCAACACTGGTGGCCGGCCGACGGCCCGCTCGAAGTCATCATCGGGGCCGTACTGACCCAGGGCACCGCGTGGACCAACGCCGAGCGAGCCCTGGCGAACCTCAAGCGGAAGAACCTCATCTCGCTCGACCGGCTCGTGCGGCTCCCGGTTGCCGAACTCGCACCGGTCATCCGGCCCTCGGGCTTCCACAATGTCAAGGCCCGCCGACTGCAATCGGTCCTGTCCCGGGTCGCCGGACTCGGCGGGATGGCCGGGCTCAGCCGGCTCAGGACCGAAACCCTGCGCACCGAGCTCCTGGCCTGCCCGGGCGTCGGGCCGGAAACCGCGGATACGATTCTCCTCTACGCCTTTGCGCGTCCCGCGTTCGTCATCGATGCCTACACCCGACGCATCCTCTACCGGTACGGACTTGCCGCCGACACCGAAGGCTATGCGGAGCTGCAGCACCGGTTCGAATCCCACCTGCCCCACGATGCCCGGCTCTACAACGAGTACCACGCGTTGCTGGTCCGGCTGGCGAAAACCCACTGCCGCGCGACCCCGGACTGCTCCGGGTGCCCGCTGGCCTGAATTGACTTGCCCGCAACTGCTCCTAACATACGCACATGCTCGGGTTGCTGCTCCTGCTCCTGCCCGCCCAGGTCGCGCCTGCCCCGGACAGCGTGTCCGCGGACACCGTGTACTACGGCGGCAGGCTGGTGCGCTTCTTCGCCCGCACCGAAGAAGTGATCCTGCTCGACTCCGCCTGGGTGCGGTATCGCGACATGAACGTGTACGCGGACTCGATCCACTACGACGTGAACACCCAGCGCCTGAGCGCGGTCGGCAACGTCCTGTTCAGCTCGAACGACAACAACGTCGACGGTCGGGCCCTCAAGTACGACATCGACACCCGCAAGGGCGTGATGCACACCGCCCGCACCCAGATCGAAAACGGGTTCTTCCGGGCCGAGGAAGTATGGCTGGTCGAGGAAAAGGTCATCAACGCCCGACGCGGCTACTACACGACCTGCGAGAAGATACCTCCCCACTACGCGTTCTACTGCCCGCGGGCGAAGCTCATGGTCGACGACATCGTGATTGCCGAGCCGGTCGTGTTCAAGGCGTTCGGGGTCCCGATCCTGGCGGCCCCGTTCTGGCTGGTACCGGTCGCCACCCGGCGCAAGTCCGGGCTGATGCCGTTCAAAGTCGGCAACTCCTCCGACCAGGGGCTCTACGCCAAAGACCTGGCCTACTACTGGGTAATCAACGACTACGCCGACGCGACGTTCTACTGCGACGTCATGACCCGCAAGGGCGTCCAGCCCCGGATGGAAGCGGTCTACATCGTGAACCCGTACGCCCGTGGCAGCCTGCAGGGCTCGTGGATCCGCGAGTGGGACACACACCGGACCCGGTACAGTCTTGCCGCCGAACACTCGTCGCGTTTCCTGTTCGGCTCGGACTTGTCGGCCGCGGTCGACCTGCTCTCCGACGCACGGTACGTGCCCGAGTACGGAGAAGACGAAATCGACTGGCTGAAGCAGGAAGCATTCTCTTACGCCGAACTCAGCCGGACCATCGGGCGGTCCGACCGGCTCAGCCTCACGGTCCAGCGACAGGACCTGTTCTCCGCACACCAGGACCATACTGTGCTCCCGAAGCTGACCGCCCGACTCGGCACCCGCCACCTTCCGTTCGACTGGGACCTGTCCTCACGCCTGTCCGTGAGCCGCAGCCTGAGCAACTACGCGGATTCGGTCGGGGTCGATACGACGAGTCTGGACTACTACGACGGCCGCCTCAGTGCCGGGCTCAGCAGCCCGGACTACGAACTCGGCCCGGTCGGCCGGCTCCGGGTGACGCACTCCGCCGCGCTGGCCGCGGGCCGGGGCTATGACAACGGGATACTCGACGACAGCACCATCGGCCTGTCCAACGACCTCGCGGTCTCCCTGTCCCAGAAAATCCTCGGCGCGGTCAACGCCCGCCAGTCGGTCACGGCAACGCAGGCCAATGACCTGCGGCCGGTCAGCGACCCGGAAACGCGCTACCGCGCGTCACTGAGCGCGGACATGGCCCTGTACCGCGTCTTCGGGATCCGTTCCCTGGACATGCACGGAATCCTGCACACGGCAAGACCGCGGCTATCGCTGGACTACGAACCCGAAGTCACGGCCCGCAAGTACTTCGGCACCCCGGTCGTCCTGTCTCCCGCGAACGCGCACGTCAACCTCACGGTCGGAAACGGCTTCCAGGCCAAGGCCGGTTCCACCCGGGCCAAGATCGACCTCGGCAATGCAACCTTCAGCACGTCTTACGACCTCGAAGCACAACACCTGTCTCCGCTGCGCCTCGACGCCAACTTCAACCCGCTCCGTTCGGTCGGCGGAATCGACTTGCGCGTCACCGGCCAGGCCAGCTTCGACTTCGACTCACTCTCGCTGGGCGATGACTACCGGGTCAGCAGTTCGCTCGGGTGGGAACAGTTGTTCGGGCGCGCCTCCACGCGCGTGCCCTGGGTCGATACCCTGCTCCACCCGCCACAGCACGACTGGCGCATCCGCCTGAGCCTGAACCACACCTGGCAGCAGACCGCGAACATGCTCACCGGAACGGTCAGCCTGTACATACCCGGGTGGCGCGTCGATCTGAACAGCATCGGCTACAACTTCACGAGCCGCGAACTCACCAACTACAGCTTCACAATCTGGAAGGAACTCCACTGCTGGGAACTGGTCGCGAACCTCGAGCAGCTCGGGACCACGTGGAAGTACGACTTCGAGTTCAAGATTCGACAGTTACCCGATATCAAGTTCGGCAAGAGCACGTTCCGCTCGTTCCTGCCGGAATAGTGCGACTCTACCTCGCCTCCACCTCGCCCCGGCGCCGGGCAATCCTGCGCGGCCTCGGCATCCCTTTCACGCTCCTGCGACCGTCCTCGGACGAGAACGCCGGCCCCGGCAAACCGACGCCACGGCAACTGGCGGTCCGGCACGCCGGGGACAAGGCCCGGTCCGCCGCCCCGCAGGCCCGAAGCGGCATCGTGGTCGGTGTGGACACAATCGTGACGATTAACGGACTGGTGCTTGGCAAGCCGCGCACGCCCGCGCAGGCGCGCGCCATGCTCCGCCGACTCTCGGGCCGAGCCCACGCGGTCCTGACCGCGGTCAGCGTGCTGTCGGTCGACCGGGACCAACAGCAAACCGCGGTCGAACGCACCCGGGTCACGTTCCGGGACCTGTCCGACCGGGAAATCGACACCTACCTGGCCGGCACTGAGCCGTACGACAAAGCGGGAGCCTACGGGATCCAGGGCCGGGCCGGAACGTTCGTCGCCCGGATTAACGGCTCCTATCTCAACATCGTCGGGCTGCCGGTGTGCCTGCTCCTGTCACTGCTGTCCGGGCTGGGATGGGTCGGCCGGGTCAGGGGGTCTTGACGACGAACCGCAGGGTGAACTGTTTCTCGATCTTCCCGTGTCGATTGTCCAGGACCAGGTGATACGACCCGGTCGTCACGACGTCGACAATGATGCTGTCTTCCTCCACCCGCTCGAGCTCAAGCAGGGCCTCGTACTGCCCGCCGGATTGCCACAGGTCATAATTCGGCAGGTCCAGAATCCGGAACGACACGTCGTTGGTATCGACCGAAACCCATCCTCGTGCGAGATGACTGAACCTCAGGCTGTCGTGCCACACGCGGTACTGACCCGCCTTGACCGCGCCGTAGACCGCGAGCGACGACACCGTCCGCTTCCGGGTCTCGACCGCGATGCTGTCTGAAGTCACGAAACCCTCGCTGTCGCTCACCCGGACCTTCACCCACCCCTTCCCGGATGACTCCGGCGCGTACCACATCGCCTGGGACCTCGCATACGATTCCCGGGCCGGCACAATCAGCCCCCGGGTCGCATCCCACGTGTACTCAATCGGGTTCTGGTCCCACTCCCCCTGGTCCCATGCCCTGCATTCATACAAGGCGCTGTCCCCGGCCGCAACCGCGGACTCGCCTTCAAGCGAGCCGATTACCGGCGGCCCGGTGTACTCGCAGGCGATGACCGTGAACAGGACCACAGGCAACACCCGCACAGTCCAACGCAGGCAGGAACGAACTGGAAGCAATCGCATCAGCCCCATTCTAGCCGCCATTCCGCCAATCGCAAGCAACCAGATGGCCGGACCAGACCTTGTCACGCCCGGTCGCACCCGGCAAACTCCCGAGGAAACGTAGCTTAGCTGGCCGCGCCGCCCGACCCGCCAACCGGCATCACCACCGCGGAAGAAATCCTGCGCGTCACCTGCGCCTGCGCGGGGAAACGGGGCCCGCACCAGCGGACCCCGCATCAATCGACTCCGGCCCCGGCCTACCGGAACAATGAGTAGCGCAGGATCAACCCCAGGAACACAATCGATACCATCGACATCAACTTCAACAGGATGTTGAGCGACGGTCCGGCCGCGTCCTTCAGCGGGTCGCCGACCGTGTCGCCGATTACCGCAGCCTTGTGCACGTCCGAGCCCTTGCCCCCGAGATTACCCTTCTCGATGTATTTCTTCGCGTTGTCCCAGGCCCCGCCCGCGTTCGCCATGAACACCGCCTGCACGAACCCGCCGGCCAGGCCACCGACCAGCAGGCCGACCACGCCCTCGACTCCGAGTATCAGGCCGACCACGATCGGCGAAAACAACGCCAGCAGGGTCGGCGCAATCATCTCCTTCTGGGCCGACTTCGTACAGATACGGACCGCGTTCGCGTAGTCCGGCTTGGTCGTGCCGTCCATGATTCCCTTGATCTCACGGAACTGGCGCCGCACCTCGTCGGCAATCCGGGACGCGGTCCGGCCCACCGCGGTCATGATCATCGCCGCCACGCCCATCGGCAGCATCGCTCCCAGGAACACGCCGGCAATCAGCCGCGGGTTCATCACCGACAAGTCAATCTCCGGCACCTTGCTCAGCAGGCCGCTGTCGACCAGGCGCGCGCCGACCACCGCGACCTCGTGCTGGTACGCGGCAATCAATGCCAGTGCGGTCAGGGCCGCCGAACCGATGGCAAACCCCTTGCCGGTCGCCGCGGTCGTGTTCCCGAGCGAATCCAACGCGTCGGTGCGCTCGCGCACAATCGGCTCCTGGTGCGTCATCTCCGCCACTCCACCGGCGTTGTCCGCCACCGGGCCGTACGCGTCGGTCGCCAGCGTGATGCCCAGCGTCGAAAGCATCCCCACCGCGGCCACGCCCACACAGTACAGACCCATCGCCACGTTGCCCTGCCCGGCAATGAAATAGCTCACCATGATTGCCACCACGACCACAATCACAATCGGAATCGTGGACCGCATCCCGACCGCGAGCCC
>CBDUZK010000131.1:0-5712 GCA_965371675.1 uncultured bacterium
TCGACTCGGCGCTGTTCTGCGGCCTGGCGTTCATCGGCCGGATGGGGTTCGGCGTGGTGGTGGCGATCTTCCTGGCGAACGTGCTGTTGAAAGGGGTGTTCACGCTGGTGTCCCTGCCGTGGATTTACCTGGTGCGCGAGCGGTCGCGTGCTTGACACCCGGGGCCGGGTCAGTAGATTGGGCGCATGAATCGCATTCTCGCGGCCGAACTGCCGGACCATATCGGGAAAGAAGTGCGCATGGTCGGATGGTTGCACCACGTCCGTGCGCTGGGCAAGATATCGTTTGTCGCGCTCCGGGACCGGACCGGCATCGCGCAGGGAGTAATCCTCGACCCGAAGCAGTTGGACGTCACGCACCTGAAGAAGGAGAGCATCGTCGAGCTGGTCGGCCGGGTGAAGGAGGAGAAGCAGGCGCGGTCGGGCGTGGAGGTCGAGGTGCTTTCAATCACGCCGATGATCGAGCCGGTCGAGGAGATTCCGTACGAGATCAGCCGGTCGCTCGCGAAGCTGAACCTGAAGATCGACGCGGTCCTGGACCACCGGGCATTCTGCCTGCGGAACCCGGAGTTGGCGTCGGTGTTCCACGTGCAGGCGGAAATCGTGCGGTCGTTCGCCGAGTTCATGCGCGCGGAGGGGTTCCTCGAAGTCCACACGTCGAAGATTGTCAAGGCCGGGACCGAAGGCGGGACCGCGCTGTTCCCGATCAAGTACTTCGAGGAGGACGCCTACCTGGCGCAGAGCCCGCAGTTCTACAAGCAGATGCTGGTCGGGGCCGGGTACGAGCGGGTGTTCGAGGTCGGGTTCGTGTACCGGGCCGAGGACCACGCGACTTCGCGCCACATCAACGAGTACCTGTCGCTCGATTTCGAGATGGGGTTCATCGAGTCGTACCGGGACGTGATGGACGTGGAGCGGCGGATGCTGGCGCAGATGGTGGAGAACCTTGCTGCGAACTGCGGGCAGTACCTTGAGCTGCGCAAGGCGAAGCTGCCCGAGGTCAAGGATATCCCGGACATACCGCTGACCGACGCGCTGGAAATCCTGGCGCGGGATTACGGCCGCGACACCGAAGGCATGACCGACCTCGACCCGCAGGGCGAGCGTGACCTGTCCGACTACGTGATGAAAACCCATGGCAGCGAGTTCGTATTCGTGACCCGGTTCCCGGCGTCCGGGCGACCGTTCTACACGATGCCGGACCCGGAGGACGCCGAGTATACGCTCGGGTTCGACCTGCTGTTCCGCGGGCTCGAGGTGACGACCGGCAGCCAGCGGATCCACGACTACAACATGCTGGTCGAGAACATCCGCAAGTTCGACATGAACCCGGACGACTTCAAGTCCTATCTCGAGATATTCAAGTACGCGATGCCGCCGCACGGCGGGCTGGCGCTCGGCACCGAGCGGTTGACTCAGCAGTTCCTCGGGTTGACGAACGTCCGCGAGGCGAGCTTCTTCCCGCGCGACCGGTTCCGATTGACGCCTTGAGCGGGCGCGGTTTGACTGCGGCCCTGCGTGCCCTAGAATTATCTGCAGTCGGTGTAATCTCATGACCAAGGAGTTGCAGTGAGCGTTATCATTACCGTCTTCTCAGTGATGCTGGTGGCTCTGCCCCTGCCCGAGGTCGGCATGACGCCGCCCGAAGCGGTGCCGTATTCCACAATCGAACAACTGGTGTCGCGCAAGGCCGCGGCCGAGTGGCCGGGCGCGCGGATGGGCGCGGTCGTGCCGTACGTGGACGAGGACGGCCGGACCGTCGCGTATTCGTTCCAGTTCCGGACCGACGGCAAGCCGTTCCCGGCCTACGACCAGGTGGCGGACGACATCATGGCCGAGCGGCGCAGCCTCGGGCCGAACACGGATCTGAGCAGCAGGACGTCGGACTACGCGTTCGTGCTGGCATCGGCCCGCTACGACCGGGCCCCGATACTCGCGTACGGGCACGGCGTGTCCGCGTACTACGCGGTCGGACGCGCGGCAGCGGCGCGCGCGGTCGAGCGGCTCGGGCCGGATGCGGTGCTGACCCGGATGTACTTCCAGTGGCCGCGGGTGCGCTTCGAGTTTTCGGTCGGGCATCGGCGCGTGGTCATGACCAGCCGGTTCGAGCGGACGTGGGATTCGCGGGCCGCCTACGCGGACGAGGTGCGGGCGCAGCGCGAGCGGGCGATTGCCGAGTTCGGGCACGACGCCGACGCAATCGCGCGGGTCCACAACGCGGAGTGGGATGAGGCCTTGGTGTGCGACTTCACCGATTTCGGCGAGGTGTACGTGGCCGACAAGGAGCGGGCCCCGTTCTATGACTGGAGCTACGGCTGCACGCCGACTGCGGCCGCGATGGTATGCGGGTACATCGACCGGACCCTGGATTACGGTCGCACGGTGGACTGGTACTGGCACCGGTACGACATGGTCGAAGGGCAGATGGACTGGCAGATTCCGAACGTGCAGCGTGAGTGCGCGGTTGCGATGCACACCGACACGACCACCGGCGGAACCACGATATTCTGGATCGGGACCGGCCTGCGAACCGTGTTCCAGGACAACGGGTACATCTGTGACATGATCGTGGTGCAGGGCGGGGTCGGCAACGACTGGGCCTGGAGCACCGTTACGAGTGAGATCGACGCCGGCTACTCGATGGTCTGGTCCGCGCTCTGGGAACGCCACTCGCTGGCCGCGTACGGGTACCGGACTCCGCAGAAGGACGTGTACGTGCACAACACCTGGTGGCAGCCGGCCGCCTGGTGGCACTACTCGGGCGACGACTGGTCGCACGTCGCGTCGCCGCACCCGTCCGGGGGTGATGCGCACAAGCTGGAGGTGACCTACCCGCTCGGCGACACCAATTACAGCTCAATCGGCGGGGGCGAGATTCTACAGGTCGGCGACACGGCGCACGTCACCTGGGACAACTTCGGCAACCCGGGCACGAAGGTCGACATCGACATATCGTTGAACGGCGGTCTGACCTGGACCGGGCTGGTCAACAACCAGCCGGACAACGGGGCCTACGACTGGTACATCGCGCCGACGACGCCGGCGAACGATTCAGTCCGGCTCCGGTTCAAGCAGTACAACGGTGGGACCTACACTTCGGGCGATGGCACATTCGGCTGCTTCTCGGTGCTGCGCGAGCCAAGACCGCCGCTGTCGCTGGCCCCGCCCAACGGTCGCCAGTTGTTTGACCCGCCGGTGATACTGCTCGTGGATTCGGCCCGGACCGACGTTGACAGCTTCGACTTCCGGGTGATCCGGGGCGGCGATACAATCTGGCGTGAAGCGTCGGTGATGCCGAAGTGCTCGCTGCCGGATACGCTGTTTGTCTATGGCCGTTCCTACAAGTGGGTATGTCGCGGGCACAACCAGTTCGGCTGGGGCGAGTTCGGCACGCCCTGGTCATTCTGGTGCCGTTTCAACTCCGGTGTTGCCGAGGAAACCGGCATCAGCGTTGACGGGTTCCACGTGACCCCGGTGAACCGGCGCGGCGCGGGCGTGTCGTTCCAGGTCGGACGGACGGTCGCGGGTGGCGTGCTCGTCATCTACGACGCGCTCGGGGTCCGGGTCCGGGTTCTGTCCCCGGCCCCGGTCGTGGTATGGGACGGTCGGGACCAGGCCGGATGGGTTGCGAATGCCGGGCTGTACTTCGCGCGACTGGAGTGTGACGACCGGACCGTGACCGCCAGGTTCCTGTTGATGGAGTAGGGCCGATAGATACTGATTCGCGGCCGTCCCACGAAGGCGGCCGCTTCTTTGTTGCCGGGTCGGGGTCAGATGTGGAACTCGACGACGTCGAGGTCCTGCAGCACGTGGGTGCGGTCGACCCGCTGGCCCTCGTGGTCGGTACCGTTCCAGAGCCGGGTGAAGGTGAGCTTGCGGGCGAAGTCCTTGTGCAGATGGTAGGCGGCGTCCATCACGGTCGAGCCGACCGGCACGATGACCGGGTCGTTCATGTCCGCGGGTTTGCCCGGCTTCCTGGTGTAGACGCGGATGATGTCGAGAACCCGGAACAGCCGTTCCTGCAGTTCCTCGATGCCCTGACCGGTTTCCACCGACACGGGCAGGATTTCGACGTCGCCGATCATCTCGCGCAGGATGGTGAGTCGGTCGGTCGCCTGCGGGTCATCGCACTTGGTGCCGATTCGCAGGGTCCTGCGCCAGGGCAGGTCACCGCCCGGTTCGGTCGCGATGCGGGAGCGCGTGAGCAGGCCCCTGGTTTCCTCGACTGCTTCCAGCACCGCGTCGTCGGCGAGGTCGATAGCCCACAGGCAGACGTCGGCGGTGCGGATGATGTGGTAGACCCACGGCGGGGTGTCGGGCGCGAGCGGCGGGGTGTCCACGAGTTGAATCTGGACCCCGCCCCACAATATCATCCCGGCCGCGGGCCGGGTCGTGGTGAACGGGTAGGAGGCGACCTGGGTGTGCAGGTTGGTGAGATGTCCGACCAGGGCGGACTTGCCCGAGTTCGGCGCGCCGAACAGCACCATCTGGCCTGCGCCCTGTTTGTCGACGTGGAGCCAGTCCTGACGTTTCGCGCCGCCCTTCCGGCCGCCGGTGATCTCGCGTCGGAGTCTGGCCATGCGGGTCTTGATGTCGGCCTGCAGCTTTTCCGTCCCCTTGTGCTTGGGGATGGTGGACAGCATTTCTTCGAGGCAGGCCAGCCTCTCTTCCGGCGTGTGTGCGGCGCGGTACGCTTCCTCGGCCTTCTTGAACTCGGGCGAGACGTTGGTCGGCATCGGATAGTTATAGCCGAATCATCCCGAAAGGCAAGAGCCCCGGAGGCGGAGCTCCTGCAATCCGGTCAGGTAGGGCTACTTCTTCCTGCGCTTTCCCGAGCCCATGCTGCCGAACGCGATGCTGAGCGACGCGAACGGGCTGCCGGCCGCGACGTCCGGGCCACCGGGCAGGATACCGCCGCCCGGGAACTCCCATTCGGGCGTGCCGGTGGTGTAGGTGTACCCGCCGCAGAGCCGGACCCCGATGAACTCGACCGGGATCAGGATGTCGAGCATCGGGGCGAGGCTGAAGTTGCTGAACTCGATGCTGCTGGTCGGGCCGGGTCCCTGGAGGAACTCCTGGAAGTTGCCCGGGTAGTTGCGGTTCTCGCTCGTGATGGAGTACCCGTTGCCCCCGATGCCGAGCATCGGTGTGACAACTAGGTGTTTCAGCATCAGGACCGAGTACCCGGCCTCGAACTGCCCGCCGCTGATGTCAACCCGGACCAACTGGCTGTCGGACGATACGCTCTGGGATCCGCCCCAGCCGCTGCCGCCGATGACGATGCGGCCGAAGTGCCCGTGGCCGCCGCCGCCGAACTGCCAGTGCAGCGAGTTCAGTTCGCCGACGCCAATCCGGTCGAGTTCGGCGTTGAGCCCGGCGAAGTCAACGAAGCTGACGGTCGGGCCGAACCAGCCGAAGCCGCCCGACCTCTCCTTTGACCGCTTGCCCAGGGCCGGAGCGCTCAGCACGAGTGCGATGACTGTCAGCGTGAGGATTTTCTTCATATCGCCTCCGGTTTACACGGTTTGGTCCGGACCGACGTCGAAGAAGACGAGCCCGGAGATGAGCTTGGGATAGAAGTCGGTCGATTTCTGGGGCATCCGCTCGCCGAGTTCCGACAGCTTGCGCACCTGTTCGGCCCGGGGCGGGTTCATCAGGAGCACGGCCTCGACCTCGCCGGAATCGACCCGCTCGATAGCATTGTGCGGGTCGC
>CBDUZK010000132.1:0-5693 GCA_965371675.1 uncultured bacterium
AACCGGAGTCGGTCGATACCAGCGAGACCGTGTCGCCCCGGACCTCGCCCATGATGCGCCACTTGCCGGACACCAGTTCCTGCCAGACCGTAACTCCTGCTCCCGCGTACACGGCGTTGGTCTTGTCCAGCGTATCGTTCTCGCTCGCGGTCCCGTCGTCCTGCCACCCGGCCCACATGCCGTCAAAGCTATAGCTCTTGCCTTTGATGGTGCGGAGTGTGGTCGGGCCGACTACTTCCTCCTCGCGCCAGACCGCGTACAGGATGCTCCCTTCCACTCTGGAAGACGAATGGATGCCGTCCGCGCTGAGGACCGCGGCAGTGCTCCAGGTATCCCCGTGTGCGGTCCAGCAGCCCGGGTGGAAATCCATGTCCTTCTCGACAACCGCATCGCCGTGCTGCCACACCACGAACAGGGTGCTGTCCGAATCGACGTTGATGCTCGGGAGGCTTTCGGTCAGGGCCGACGTGTTGTTCAGGACCGTGTCCAAAAGGACATTGTCTTCCTTTACCTTAGCGAACAAGATGCGGCTGCCGCCGCCGGCCGAGTCATACACAGCAAACGTCAACGCCGCCACATGGTCCCCGTTGTCCTTGATCGGGTACATCGTGATTGACGGCTGCCCGGGCGGAAGAGCAGACGTGCCCTCGTAGACGACAGTTACCACCGTGTCCCCCGGAACATTGCACCACAGCGTGTTGTCGAAAGTATAGGCCGCCCAGATATCGCCGTCCGAATCCACGGCCAGGGTCGATAGCTCGCCCGCGCCGGCCAGGAACGGCGCCAGCATTCCGTCTGACATCACCGGTCCTGCGTGAATGTTGGCTCCCTCGCGAGAGCAGTACACCCGCGAGGCGTCGGGGGCGAAGCGGAGCCGCGGGCCCGAGCCGTCCGAGTCCACAGGGCGAACCCTCTTGGTGATCTCCCGATAGTAGGCGAACCTACCCACGATATCCGGGTGGCCGCTGTGGCGCCACCCATTGTCGGCCCAGGTGCAGACGGCCTGCTTGTCGTTCTCGCCGGCTACCGAGAACTCCCAGGCGTCCATGGACGGACGCGAGAGGCCGTTGGCGTAGCCGCGCGTCAGCCATGACTCGGGGAACGGACTGGGGTCCGGCGGCTCGGTCTCGTCACTGCCATTGAAGCGCATGAACGTGCTGGACACGGTGTAAGTCCCAGACCACTGCTTCACCATGGCGGTGAACAGCGCGTGCCTCGTATGGTCGTAGCCGAGGTGGTCGTCGACCACCGCGACGCCGGGATGAGAGTAGTCGGCCGCCAAGCTCCTGAAACCACCCACCTCGTGGGGTTCAGACCAGGTTTCATCATCCCCGTGACACGTGCTCCAGGCGAAGTAGATGCGGTCGAACATGGCATCGTGGTTGACCCACGCAACGACCACCTCATTATGGTAGTGGTCCACGGCGATGCAGGGCTGGTCGGCATTCGTGAATCCGGTGCTGTAGCTCCATGACTCGCCCCTGTCGTCCGACTTGTACACGTAGATGTTGTCGGCACCGTCGTCCTCGAATGCCAAGTAGGCATACTGGCCGCCACGCTCCAGAGCGAGGCTGATGTTCGGTCTCTTGGTCTCGCTGGACCATTCGGCAACGAGGATTGGGGGGTCTGACCACGCCCCCCCTGCATCTTCCGACCTGACCACGTAGATGCCCTCCGGGTCCAAATCAGCGTGAAACGCGATGCAGACCAGTTGGTCGGCGGCATCGTACAGCCCGTCGATGGCGACGTCAATGGAGTCCTCGCCGTAGTCGATGTCGAGCTGGTCCGCCCACGCTGTCCCGGTCGCTCGTTCCACCCAGGTCGTGTCGGCGTAGTAGATGTCGGGGTAGTCTCCCCAGGCGCAGTGTACCTGGCTCACTGCGCCCTGACTTGCACGCGGGGTGAACGTGAACGTCGGCGCCTGTCCGCTGACCCCGACGCGGGGCTTCCGATACGGCGGACTTCCCCACGGGTCCGGTAGCCAGCAATGGTACCGCCTATTCCAGCGGAAGACCGCCACACACGCGTCCTCTGCGGTTTCGTTCTCGAAGGCAATGCCCGCGACTCGGATATTGCCTGAGTCGGGGTCCCACAACTCCGCGATGTCAGCGGCCCTGCTGCCGTTGTTGTACGTCAGCGTGTAGTCGCTGTCGCTCTCCGCGATGCGCACAAACTGGTGCCAGCTCCAGTCGTAGTGGGCTTGTCCCAGACCGAAGACCAGCAGCACCAGTATGGCAACCGCCCCGGTGCGTTCCGTTGTCTTCATGTTCTCCTCCTGTGCGCGGTCCGGCCATCCCGCCCCGGGTCGGCCGGACACGCGCCGTCTGCGTCGGGACCAACGTGTTCCTGTACTGGCCCGACTCACTGAAGGACCCAGGAATCAGGGAGCGCCGCTCTTCCCCGGCGGCAAGGCTCCTACGACCGAGTCCGTCCGTCCGCGGCTCCAGCCTCGCGCCGACAGCCACCGGGCAGGACCGTAGGACGCACCCAGCGCGGTCTGCAACCGGTCCAAACGGTCCGGTCTGAGCAACCCTGTCGTGCTCCAGGTTGGGGTGCATTCCTTGACTCCTTCCTTCGTGCCTTCTAGACTCCCTCGGGCAGCAGCGAGCCACGGCTCGACCTGTTTCTTCTTGACGGGAGACTCGGGCGCTGCCCTTTTTTCTTTGGGCGTTGCAGTCAGAGTGTCAGGTCATCTGAACGTCCTTGTTCTGCCCCATCGCATGTCACTTGACCACGACCACCCGGCCAGTCTGGTCGGTCCGTCGGTCCTTCCAGAAATAGACACCCGGGCTCAGATGCGAGATGCCGTTCTCGCCGGGGTGGAGGTCCAGTACGCGGCGGCCGGAGATGTCGAGCAGGGTCATTGCATATGGGGCTTTGGTCATTCCCGTCTTGGGCATGTGCAGCACCGCGCGGGCGATTGTCGGGCCGGGCTTGCCCGAGACTTGGCGCGAGGGCGGATTCTCCGAGACGCCCGGGACCACACTGTCGCGGATGACGGAGATGCAGCCGTTGTCAGTGCACAGGACGTACGTGCGGTTCTGGAGTGGGTTCCAGGCCATCATGCCGGCGCCGCACTCGACGTCATCGATGACCCGGATTACCGAGTCGTTCGCCGGGTCGATGATGCCCACGGCAACGCCGGTGGTGAAGTATACCTTGTCGTTGACCGGGTTGTAGTACATCGCTCCGATACTGACCGCGTGGGCCGGGCTCTCGTACATGTCGTATAGCCCGAGCACCGAGTCGGTCGCGCCATCGAGCACCAGCAGGACCGGCGGTGCACTCCAGTAGTTGTCGGCGATGTAGACCTTGTCGTGCCGGTCGACAAAGCAGGCCGGGCCCCAGTTGCCGGTGCGGTCGGCCGTGTCAGTACTCGCGATGACCGTGTCGCCGAGCCCGTCCACGATGAGTATCGAGTCCATCGAGACGTAGAGCTTGTTGTCGACCGTGTTGTAGACATTGGGCCGACCCGTGGTATTGCAGCTCGGCAGGAGCGTATCGCCATGGCAGTCGATGACCCGGACGCCGCCAATGAAGTTGCCGCAGTAGACCTTGTCGCCCTGGGAGTTGGTCACCCGGGGCGGGCCCGAGTTGTTGAGCACCTTGACGATGCTGTCCCGGACGCCGTCGATGGCGGCCACAAGCCCGTACCCTCGTCTACAGTAGACCTTCGACCCGCCGACCGGGCTGAACACGAAGCTGCCCGGCTCGTCGACCATTGCCAGCCGGGCCACGACCGAATCGGTGGTGCAGTCGATGATCGTCACAGAATCGCCAGCCGCCGCGGCGCAGTACAGCTTGCTCACCACCGGGTTGTAGCACATGTTCCACACCCAGTACCCGGCCGGGATTTCGGCGACCACGCGGTTGGTTGCCGCGTCGATGGCGATGACCCGCTCGAAGGACTCGCCGCCGACGTAGACCTTGTTCTCGTTCGATGCGTAGGCCAGGCACAGGGGCCGGAACCCGAGGCCGACCGTCCCCACAACGCTGTCGCCCCCGCAGTCAAGCACGGTCGCCTGGTCCACCTCGAGGTCCAGGGTGTAGAGCCGGTCCTGCAATGCATCGTAGCCCATGATGATAGGCTGCCACCCGGTCGGCAGGAACTTGACGAAGCTGTCGCCGACGCAGTCCACCACCATCACCTTCTTGAGGCCGCTCACCTCGTCGACCGGGGGCAGGCAGTAGAGCCGGCCCGACCTCGGGCTGCAGGTAATCTGACCGCAGTCATACTCCGGGAGCGCGATGATGTCCTCGACGGTGTCTGCTGTGCAGTCGATAACCCAGATCGAGTCATGGGCACCGACGCAGTAGACACGGTTGTCCGCCGGGTTGTAGCAGACGGACGAGAGGACAGGTCCCAGCGGAACTTGTGTCAGCAGGCTATCGCCGCGCCCGTACAGCACGTACAGGCCATCGTGGCGGGTGAGGCAGTAGTACTTGTTCTCCTGCGGGTTCCAGCAGGCGCTCGCGGTCCTGTGGTTGGAAGTGTCGAGGTCGACGATGGCGCGGATAGAGTCGCCCTGCCCGTCTATCAGCACGACGTTGCCCAGCTCATCGGCGCAGTAGAGGGTGCGGTTGGCGCCGGAATAGGCCATGTGCAGCGGGGTGCCGGGCGGCGTCAGGGTCGCCAGGACCGTGTCCGTGCTGCCGTCGATGACAGACAGGTCGTCGCTCCACCGGTTCAGGCAGTAGACCTTGTTGTCGTCCGGGTTGCAGCACAGGCTGTCCGGGTTGCGACCGACCGGGATGAGCGCGACCAGGCTGTCGGTCGTGCAGTCGATGACCGCGACCGTGTCGACCCACGACAGCGCGCAGTACATCCGGTTGTTGGCCGGGTTGAAACAGAGGCCCGAGACCCGACCCGGCACCTGCACGTGGGCGACGCGCCTCATGCTGGCGGCGTCGACGACGACGACCCAGTAGTCCAGCGTGGCATCGTCCGAGCCGCCATCGTCGTTGGGATGTATGTCACCGCCGCCGAAGTAGACCTTGTTGCGGACCGTATCGAAGGCGATGCAGTTGGGATAGATGACCCCGCCGAACGCGTCCGGCAGGTAGATGGTCTCTTCCAGCCACTGACCATCGGCAGATGACGGCGTGAGCAGGGCTAGCAGAACCACGACCAGCGCGAAACATCCCCCGAGTCGTCCCCTCCAGAACAGAATGGTGATGTTCATAGTGGCTCAGGATAGCACAGGCAAGAGCCGATGTCCATGTCACGGAGTATCGGTCGGCAGACTGTTCTCTTCGGTGTTGGAATATCAGGACATGCGCCCACAAATGAGCACGCTTTTCCTCTGTTCAATTGTCGTGGGTTACGTATCCGGACTACAGACATAGTCGGGTTTCTATTCCTTCGAGCCCTTGCGGCTCGGTTTTCGTCCGTCTCTCACCCCTGAGAGTCACGCCTCAACATCTCAGTATATACCTGGGCCGTTCCGTGTCAACGGCCAGAATACACCTGAAAACCCACACCCGGAGTCACGGAGACACAATACTCAACTCGACACCGATTCCGTAGATGTGCCTGATTGACTGAGTTGCGCTGACCGCTTGACTCCTGCCTCGCCTGCGTGGGGGTTTATGTCGGACCGGCAGCAGGGGATAACGGGGACGCTGGGGGTGTTGAGAAACCCCAGCGTCCCCATTATTCCCCCGGTTTGCGCGGCTGCCTACTTGGCATAGAC
>CBDUZK010000133.1:0-5674 GCA_965371675.1 uncultured bacterium
ACCGGATATACGGATACGGCGAGCGGGGCAGTGACGCCCCGCCGCCGTTCTGGGACATGACCCAATCCCGGCCTCGGCATTGGGGTTGTGTCCCCGGCCGCCGAAGTGGTGTCCTGTCGGTCCGCCCGGGGCGTTGACCCTGCTTGACTTGTCGGAGGGGTCAGTCTATCATACCGAGAACATGGCAAAGAAATATACTGTACTGGAAACTTGGATCGTAAACGAAACCAACCCGGTTGAGTCGACGAGCGCTGAGCAGACTTACGACCGGATGGAGCAGCAGGGCGCGGGTCGGTTGCCGGTCATCGACGTGGAGCAGGATTTTCACGAGGAGTTCCATTTCGATGACGAGGCGCGGATCCGCGACATCGCGGCACATCTGAGTGGAGCAAGCCAGGTGCTTGACGTCGGGGTCGGCGACGGCTGGCCGCTGTTGCGGATTGCGCCGTTGTTCGGCTCCGTGACAGGCATCGACGCATCGGCGAAACGAGTCAAGACGAGCGCGGCGAACGCCGAACGGCTCGGGTTGTCGAACGTGAGCGTGAAGTTCATGTCCGTGACCGAGATGGATTTCAAGGACAATACGTTCGACGGCGCGGTGGCCGCGACTTCAATCGAGCAGGCTTCGGACCCGTACCTCGCGCTGCGGGAGATCTACCGGGTGTTGAGACCGGGCGCGAAGTTCCGGGTCTATTTCGAGCCGTACGAGCGGCGGGACAAGGACCTGACCGAGAAGCTGTTCCTGACCGAGACCGAGGACGCGTTCGGGTATCATTACGTGTTGCAGCACAAGCAGCCGGCCTGGGAGCGCAACTACCTGGTGAAGTTCAACGTCACGCCGGAGATGAGTGAGGAGTTCCGCAAGCTGGGCGACCTGATTTCCCGGCTGGGCGATACCCCGGCGCAGAACCCGGAGCTGGGGCTGCAGTTCCTGGAGCGGAACCGCGAGCAGATTGCGGGCTCATCCTGGTACGAGTTGGAGCACTTCACAAGCCTGACGATGAAGGAGTCGCTCGTAGAGGTCGGTTTCGTGAACGTGCGCATCACCTGGTGGGCCGCGACGCTGGCCAAGACGCTGTGGCCGCGGATCAAGGACAGCGATTTGACCGACAGCCAGGTGCGGGATGTGCTGCATGGTCTTGCCGATATCGCGACGCGGCTGGAGGCCCCGGCCGGGCTCGGTGAGCCGGTCGTGGCCATGAAGCCGAACTAAGGAGCGCGGCGGAGGTTCGCGCGAAACTACCGGGACAATCCCTCGCGGGTACGGTCCCGGGGTTCGCGCAGGAATTCATAGCATGAAGAAGCTGTTCCTTTTCTGCACAATCGCGGGCTTCGTGTTGCTCGCCTGTGAAGGCGCGCCCGAGCGGGCTCGTCCGGGCGCGACCTATGCGCGTATCGCCCGGCCCGAAGTGTGGAAGGTTCTGCCCTATAGCCAGGCCGAGTCACTGGCGTTCCAACCCGGGGACCTGCTGTTGTCGTACAACCGCGAAGTGCTGGCGAGCAACGAGGACGTGCGGGTCAGCCAGGGGCGCGTGCCGGCCGGTCAGGACCTGATCCCGGTGGTGGTGCTGCGTGAAGGACACGAGGTTGAGTACGAGGTGCGACCCGGTCCGCTCGGCGGACTGCCGGTCGCGGCGAAGTACCCGAGCAGCCTGGCGCTCGCGCTCGAGGATATCATGCGTTCGCTCGGGTTGTTCACGGATTACGACTGGCTCGCGGCGCTGACCGGCGAGTCGTTCGCGCTTACCGCGTCCGATGACGAGTGCCGGGCGTGGTGGCCGGGCGGTATGGCGGGCGCGTACCTGGAGGACCTGGCCTTGATGGCGGGCCTGAAGCTGCGCCGGGTCTACGGGGTCGAGTTGGACGAGGACCCGGTGGACATCATCCGGGGCGAGTTGCTGCAGGGCCGCGCAGTGCTTGTTTCCGGCGGCTGGCCGGAATCCAGGGCAGGGTTCTGGGGCGTGGCGACCCGGTTTGACCAGGATGAGAACCTGGCGTATGGATATTCGCTGGATGCGGCCGCCGAGCTGTCGCTGACCGGGGTGGTGCTCGAGGTGTACGTGGTGGGGCCGGAGCGGGGCTGGGACGAGCCGGACGAGGTGCTGGCGCTGGTGCTGAACCAGGCGCTCGAGCTGGGCCAGACGCGGATCGAGTACGGCTGGAAGTCCGGGCTGCAGGCGTACGACCTGCTGATTACCAGTCTTGATACGATGCCGTTCTGCCCGGTGTGCGGGATGACGGAGAGCCAGTCCTGTTTCGACCGGTTGCTCTGGGCGATGATTGCGCACAAGGAAAGCGCAATCCGTTTCCTCGGCCAAGTGCGCGAGGCGGTGCCCGACCAGCAGGCGGTGCTGGATGAAATCCTCGGCGACCAGCAGGCGGCGCTTGCCAAGCTCGAAGGCATAATGCGCAGCCGGATCGGGTTGAAGACGCTCGACAATCAGCGCAAGATCGCCCGCACGCTGGGCGAAGTCCAGATTATCGAGAACGACCTGCTCGGGTTGTACGAAGAACTGCTGGCCGCGCTCTAGGGTCTGGGCCTGCCGGCACCCGGCAGTGGTTCCTCTTCGACGACCTCCTCAAAGTCGGGCGCGGGGTTGTGGATCCAGTTCTGGGCGAGCAGCGAATCCGGAGTGAGCGGACTGTCCCTGAGCACAACGCAGTTGTTGGAAGACCAGCCGATTTCGCAGTTGCTGATGGTCGGCGCGGACTCCCGGATGTACAGGATGCCGGGGTGGCCGGCCCCGCCGTAGAGGATGCGGCACAGTTCGAGCCGGGTCTGGCTGCCGGCGAGGCGGTACAGCGAGATGCCGCGCCAGGAGCCGGGTATGGTGTCGACGCCGGTGAAGGTCACCGAGTCGGTGATGCCGGATGCACTGAGCATGCCGACCGAGTCGAGGCCGATTTCAAGACCGGCGCCGGGTGCGAATACGAGCCGGGCACCCTGGTCCACGATCATGGTCGGGGCCGCGGTACCGCCGACCTCGATTGTGCCGGTGATACTCCACGGCACGCCGATGTTGCGCCACTGTGAGGTATGTGAGATTCGGCCGCCACGCACCACGACCGAGTCGCGGCCGTTGCCGGAGAAGCTGTTGTTCCCGCCGACAGTGCCGACTGCGGGCGCGTCGAGCAGGAGCGGGTAGCCGGCGTTGCCGGTGACGGTGTTGCCGGCGAACTGCGTGAAGTCGGTGCCGCTGCAGGTGATCCCGTCACCGGGGCCGTTGCGGACGGTGGTTTCGGAAATCAGCGGGCTGCCGTAGCAGACGATTGCGGCCGCCGCACCGCGGCCCGCGTTTTCGACCACGCAGCGGCGCATGGCGGTGCGGACCGGGTCGGTCTGGTGCCAGAATTCAATGCCGGGCCAGGTTGCCGGCCCGGGCGTGTCGCTGAACCCGGTGAACAGAATCGGGTGTTCGATGCCGTTGGCGCTGAGGGCCCCGGTGAAGCCGATGCCGACCCGGAGCGCGGCCGAGTCGGCGAACTGGAGCGTGCAGCCGGCCCCAATCGTCAGGACCGGTGATGCCGGCCCGGATATCGACACGGTCGCGAGCACGCAGTAGGGCCAGGGCTTGAGTTCCCATTCGGTTGACGCGGTGAGGGTTCCGCCGGCGATGCCGACCGCATCGTGGACGTTGCCGGCGAAAGTATTGCTGGTGTCGACGAGCCCGGTCCAGGCCGGGTCGACGCGCACCGGCAGCACGCAGCCGGCTATGGTGTTATTCGCAAACCGGGTGAACCCGGTGGATTCGGCGACCGCGCCCCAGGTGCTGCTTCCATACAGGCTGCAGGATTCAACCGCAGCGTTGACCGCTTCGGCGTGGACCATGCCCCGGTTGCCGCCGCCGTACGCGACGATGCAGTGACGCAGTATGCTGCTGTCCGTCCCGGTCCCGGTCCGGAAGCTGATGGCGCGCCAGTCGCCCGGAGCCGGCTGAGGCGCGGCCGAAGTGAAGCGCACCGGTGAACCGGCGGTGCCGCGCGCCTGCAGCGCACCCGGCGCACCACGACCGACGGTGATGCCGGCGTTGGCGGCGAAGAGGACTTCGACCCCGGGTTCGATTGTCAGCAGGGCTTGGACGAGCAGGTCGCCCTCGACGATATGCGGATTGCTGTCCGGGCTCCAGGTCTCGGGCTCGGTGATGGAGCCGGTGTGGCGCGTGCCCGGGATGGCGAATACGTTGATCACGGGCGAGGTTGCGGTCGCGCCGGCGGCATCACGGGCGATGCAGAACAGGCGATTGGTGCTGTCGGAGACCAGGGCGGTGTTGACGACCGTGAACTCGTACACGTCGCCGCTGCCGGTCGAGTCGGCCGCGAGAAACACATCGTTGATGTAGAGGTCGACCGTGACGATCGGGTCCGGACTGGTCGCCCGGGCCCGGACCGTGACGCTGCCGCGCACGGTCGTTCCGTCACCGGGGCTGATGATAGCCACGGTCAGGACGTGCGGGCAGGCGACGAACAACAGCAGCAGGGCGGGCGCAAAGAGAAGCTCCCGGTGGAAGAACCGCCGAATCGGGTGGAGTGTGGTCAGGTGCATCGGTTCAGTATCCCCGGTGACCCGAGTGGTGTCAAATGTGTGAAGGCATGCGCTACCAGATTTTGCCGGTGGACTGGTAGCGCCAGGCACCTTTGTCGTGCTTCAGGAATGCCTGGATGCCGTGCAGGCGCCGGATAGCCCCGGGCAGGGACCGGTCGACCGGTTTGAGGTCAACCGCGCAGATGGCGACGGTCCCGAACACGCGGGTCAGGGCGAATCGGAACGCGTAGGGGACGCTGGGTATTCCGTCGGAAGTACGCATCCGGGCTGGTGTCCGGACAACGGTGGTACGGCCGCGGACGGGGAATGCCGCCGGCGTGGCGTCGGGGTCGACGACGAGCACGGTATCGGGCACGCGAAGCCCGCTCTTGATCTGTTCAACGCCACCCCCGGTGACGAGCCAGTCGAGCATCGCGGCGCGGACCGCCCGGACGGCCGCCCGGTCCCGGTCCCCGTAGTTGAAGGACGGGTCCAGGATGCCGGACAACCAGGTGAGTTGCCAGTTGTGGTCGGTGTAGATCCAGCTCTGGAATACGTAGTTGTAGTCATCGGCATCGACGAATACGGTCCAGGTCGCGGTGTAGGCACCGAGTCCGTGGACGCCCATTACTTTGCCCCGGCCGATGCGTACCCGGCGGCCCCGGTGCCAGGCATCCAGCGCGGAGTCGAAGCGGGCGAAACCGGTCTCTTCCTGGAACTGCGGTACGAACATACGGAACAGCGCGCGTGGCCGTCCGGCGACGAGCGCCTCGGTGAAGTCATCCACGCGGTGCTCCAGTTCGTACCAGCTTCGGGGGCGGCTCTCGGGAATGGCGATGGCCGCAACCGTCGCCAGCAGCAGTAACGACAGTATGCGGCCTACCAAGCGGGCCCGACCAGATTTGAACTGGCGATCTTCTGCGTGACAGGCAGACGTGTTGAACCGAGCTACACTACGGGCCCTTACAGCCGGTAATGATATGGTTGCGATAATGGATGTCAACTCCAGGGCCGCGTTGACACCGGCGAGACGGGCTTCTAGAATCGACCGATGTTATCGATACTGCTGGTACTCGCGCTGGTGAGCGCGGGGCCGGAGCTGGTCCATGCGGTCCGCTGGGACGGACCGGAGCACCTGGACGATGAGTGTAC